>DASUEW010000510.1:0-6625 GCA_036274875.1 Ilumatobacteraceae bacterium | reverse complement strand
CGTGGCAGAACCTCGTCGACCAGTTCACGGCCGCCGACGAGCTGTTCCTCCGACGGATGGTCGAGGGAACTGCCCCACACGCGGTACGCCGCCTGCACGAGATGGAGGCCACGGCCGAGCTGCTCGCCGACCTCGGCGTCGACCCGGTCATGACCCGATCGACCGCCGAGAGCCTGCGCCGCGTTCAGACCGACGGCCTCCCGCGACTGCCCTGATCGCGGGGGCGGTGTCCCATTTCCGGAGGGCTTCGATGACGGAGACGAGGTGGTCGTGCATCGCTGAGGCCGCCGCATCGCCGTCGTGGGCCACGACCGCGGCGACGATCGACGCGTGCTGCTCGACCGACTCGGCGGAGCGGCCGGGCATCGAAGCGAGGCGGTACTGGTGGTGGGCGCTGCGGTTGCGGAGGTTCTCGACGAGGCTGTCGGCGACCGTGTGGCGGCTGATCTCTCGAAGCCGCGTGTGCAGGGTGCTGTTCAGCCCGGAGTAGATCGACGCCTCGTCCTCGGCGACGGCGATGCGCATGCGGGCGACGATGCCTTCGAGCTCGCTGCAATCGGCTGCCGTGGCATGACGAGCGGCGTGCCGAGCGATCAGGCTCTCGAGCGCGGCCCGCGCCTCGGTGATCTGGATCGCCTCGGCGATGCTGATCCGCCGCACTGTCGCGCCGCGGTTCGCGGTTCGTTCGACGAGTCCCTCGGTCGCCAGCTCGACCAGC
Organism: Ilumatobacteraceae bacterium; assembly: GCA_036274875.1. GTDB lineage: Bacteria > Actinomycetota > Acidimicrobiia > Acidimicrobiales > Ilumatobacteraceae > JALOLG01. The sequence goes on along the minus strand of DASUEW010000510.1, from coordinate 5,907 downwards.
GCCGAACGCACCGATGCTCGGCCGACCGCATAGCGCTCGCTGAGATGCAGCTCGACGAGACGATCCCCTGGAGGGAACACGCCAGCGAGGATGTCGGATCGCAGGTCATCGGTGATGTTGGCGATCGTGCGCATCTATTGTCGACAATATTGCCAGCGAACCATGGGGAGGGGCGTCGTGAGGATCTGTGTGGCCGGGGAGGGAGCGATCGCCCGCAGGCATCTCGACGGCGTTGCACGCATCGACGGGATCGAGGTCGCCTCGCTGGTCGGTGGGAACGCGGCCGACACCGAGGAGTTGGCCGCCGAACGGGGTATCGGGCACTGGACGCTCGACCTCGCCGACGGGCTCGCCCAGCCCGGTGTCGAGGCGGCGATCCTCACCACACCGACGCAACTGCACGCCGCCCAGGCAACTCAGGTGCTGCGAGCGGGCAGGCACTGCCTCGTCGAGATCCCGATGGCCGACAACCTGGCTGACGCCGATGAGCTCGTGAACGTCCAGAAGGAGACCGGCCTGACGGCGATGGTGTGCCACACGCGGCGCTTCAACCCGAGCCACCAGTGGGTCCACAAACGGATCCGGGCAGGGGAGCTGCAACTGCAACATCTCGTGGTCGAGACGTTCTTCTTCCGCCGCGAGAACAAGAACGCGCTCGGCAAGCCACGGACCTGGACCGACCACCTGCTGTGGCACCACGCGTGTCACACCGTCGACCTGTTCCAGTACCAGACCGGCGAGATCGCCGGTGACGTGTGGGCCCAGCAGGGCCCGACGCATCCCGAGCTCGGCATCGCGATGGACATGACGGTCGGGATGAAGGCGCCCGGCTCGGGTGCCCTCTGCACACTGGCGCTGTCGTTCAACAACGACGGGCCGCTCGGCACGTTCTTCCGCTACATCTGCGACAACGGCACCTACATCGCCCGTTACGACGATCTCGTCGACGGTCGCGAGCAGCCGATCGACGTCTCGCAGGTCGACGTCTCGATGGACGGCATCGAGCTCCAGGATCGCGAGTTCTTCGCCGCCATCGCCGAGGGTCGCGAGCCGAACGCCTCGGTCCAGCAGTGCCTGCCGGCGATGCAGACGCTCGACCGGCTCGAGAGGAGCTTGCAGCAATGACCGGGCGCTACGCGATCAAGACACCGCCGCAACACGGGACGTGGCGCGAGTTCCTCGACGTGTGGCTGGCGGCCGACCAGATCGACGTGTTCGAGTCGGCATGGACGATGGATCACTTCTACCCGCTCACCCCGCCGATGGACGGCACGCATCTCGAGAGCTGGACGATGCTCGCCGCCCTGGCTCAGGCGACGACCCGACTCAGGCTGGGCGCGATGGTCAACGGGATGCACTACCGCCACCCTGCGGTGACCGCCAACATGGCGGTGACGGTCGACCACATCTCCAACGGTCGATTCGTGCTCGGTCTCGGCGCCGGATGGTTCGAACCCGAGTCGAACGCGTACGGCATACCGCTCGGTTCACTGAAGGACCGCTTCGACCGTCTCGACGAGGGCGTGCAGATCATCCGATCGCTGCTCGACAACGAGCACACCACGTTCTCCGGCCGCTACTACGAGCTGACCGACGCGCGGTGCGAACCGAAGCCGGTCCAAGCCCATCTCCCGATCGCGATCGGCGGCAAGGGCAAGCGACGCACGCTGCGAACGGTCGCCCGGCATGCGGATCATTGGGACGTGACGTTCCCGCCCGACGTCGCGTTCTGGCGCGACCTCGACGAGACCATGCGGGCGTACTGCGACGAAGCGGGACGCGATCAGTCCGACATCACGCGCTCGATCCACTTGCCGTTCTCGGGCGACGACGACCCACAGCGGTTGGCCGCCGGCGCGCAGCCGTTCTTCGAGGCCGGCGTCGACCTCGTCATCTACTCGATGCGCGGGCCGTACGAGGTGCGACTGGTCGAAGCACTCGGCGACGCGTTGCGCGAGCTCAGCTGAAGTCGTACAGCGTCATGGGATTGTCGACGAGGATGCGGTTGCGGGTCGCCTCGTCGGGTGCGTAGTCGGCGAGGACGTCGAGCAGGTCGCCGTCGTCGGCCATGTGGCGGACGTTCGGGTGCGGCCAGTCGGTGCCCCACAACACGCGACCGGGCGCCGCCGCGATGAGCGCCCGGGCGTAGGGCACGACGTCGTCGTACGGCGGCGTGCCGCCGGCGGTGAGCCGCTCCGCACCGGAGACCTTGACCCAGCAGCGCTCGTCGGCCATGAGGTCGAGCAGTTTGAGGAATGGCGGCTGCTCGACCCCTGCCGATGCGTCGACCCGTGCCATGTGGTCGATGACGTACGCGCACGGCATGTCGTCGAGCAGCGATGCGTACTGCGGGAGGTCCTTGGCATCGAAGTGCAGCACGATGTGCCAGCCGAACGGCACGACGCGATGGACGATTCGCCAGAACTCGCCGAGCTCGGGCGCGCCACCGAGATGGGCGACGAAGTTGAACCGCGTGCCCCGCACGCCGGCATCGTGCAACTCGGCGATGTCGGCGTCGCTGAACGACTCGTCGATCATCGCCACCCCGGCGTAGCGGCCCTGCCCGCGATGCAGCGCATCGACCATCGCCGCGTTGTCGGTGCCGTGACAGCTGGCCTGCACGAACACCGCGCGCGACAACCCGAGCCGCCGCTGCAACCGCTCGAAGTCGTCGATTCCCGAGTCGGGCGGGGTGTACGCCCGATCGGCGGCGAACGGGAACTTGTCGCCGGGACCGAAGATGTGGCAATGCGCGTCGCACGCGCCCGGCGGTGGGGTGAACCGCGACGGGGCATGGGGGTTCGGATGCGGGGGCGGGATCGTCGGTTCCATCAGTAGCTGCGCGGGAATACCACGCCGTCCATCAGCTTGCGCGCCGTGCGGATGATGCCGGCCCGCCCGACCTCGGGCGTCCCATCGGCCGCGAATGTCACGTCGATCGACGCGTCGAACGTCCCGGTCGGGTGCTCGACGACGACCAGCCCGTCGCGTCCCCCTTCGAGCACGTCGTGGGCCGGCGAGTCCGGAAGCAGCGCCGCGGTCGCCACCGAGACCGCACCGAGCACGCCGATCGCGTCGTGGACCCGGTGGGGGATGAACGTCCGGGTGCTGATCGATCCGCCGTCGCGTGGCGGGGCGACGAGCGTGAGCTTCGGCACGGTGGTCGACGTCACGTCGCCGAGGTTCATCAGCTTGCCCGCTTGCAGCCGGATGTCCTCGAGACGCGATCGCAACTGCTCGTTCGCCTCGAGCTCGGCCGGGTCCTCGTAGCCCGTGACGTCGAGGTCGGCGGCGCGCAGCACAACGACCGGCATCCCGTTGTCGATGAGCGTCACCTCCGTGCCGGCGACAGTGTCGACGGCACGGCCGGTCGGCAACAGGGCACCGCAGGACCCACCCGCGATGTCGGTGAAGTCCAGCCGGATCGTCGCCGCCGTGCCTGGCACGCCCGCGATCGCCGTGTCACCCGCGTAGACCGGCATCCCGCCGGCTACCGGGAACGTGGCGATGGCCACGCTGTCGGTGTTGATCATGTGGATCCGCACCGATGCTTCGGTGCCGTTGGCGGCGATGACGCCCCGCTCGATCGCGAACGGACCGACGCCGGCGAGCAGGTTGCCGCAGTTCTGGCGATCGGTCACGAACGCCTGGTCGACGCCGACCTGGAGGAACAGGTACTCGACATCGGCCGCGCTGCCGTCCGAGCCCCACACCAGTGCGACCTTGCTGGTGAGTGGATGCGCACCACCGATCCCGTCGATCTGGCGGGCGTCGGGTGTGCCCATGATCCGCATCAGCAGCTCGTCGCGCTCGGCGGTGTCGACCGGCAGGTCGTCACGCAGGAAGTAGGCGCCCTTCGAGGTCCCGCCGCGGATCACCATGCAGCGCACACCGTCCATCCGCCGCATTCTTGCCGATGCTCAGTCCCAGGTCACCTCGAGGCGTTCGGGACCACGGAACGTGATGTTGGGGAACGACGTGAGGGGCTGGCCCTCGACCAGCCGCAGCGACGGCACCAGCTCGACGAGCGCTTCGAGGACCAGCTGGGCCTCGAACTTGGCGAGGTTGGCGCCCAGGCAGTAGTGGATCCCCTTGCCGAACGAGATGTGCTGGGCGGCGTTGGCGCGGTGGATGTCGAACGTGTCCGGATCGTCGAACAGGTCGGGCTGGCGATTCGCCGAGGCGAAGTTCATGAAGATCTGGGTGCCCGCCGGGATGTCGAACCCGGCGAGGGTCGTCGGCTGGGTGGTGACCCGGCGCCACGAGATCTGGCTCGATTCGAATCGCAGCACCTCCTCGACGGCGTTGGGGATCAGCGATCGGTCGGCGACGAGCTCGCCCCACTGGTCGCGCCGCGGCAGGAGGCACACCAGGCAGTTGCAGATCAGGTTGGTGACGGCCTCGTGGCCAGCGAACGACAGGCCGTAGATGATCGACTCGACCTCGTGGTAGGTGAGCTCGTCGGGGTCGGCGTCGTGGGCGTCGAGCAGCTCGGACGCGAAGTCATCGTCACGTGCGTCACGTTTCGTCGCCGTGAAGTCGCGGCAGTAGCGCCAGTAGGCGAGCAGCTTCTCGGCGATCTCGGTCTGCTCGGCCGGCGACGGCCTGCCCCACGAGAACGCCTTGCGGTCACTGCACCAGTGCTTGAGCCGATCGTCGTCGCCGTCAGGGAAGCCGATGAAGCGGAACACGGTCTCGCCGGGCAGCGGGAACGCGAGGGCGTCGATGAACTCGGCCGGGGCCCCGTTGGCGAGCATGGCATCGATCAGCTGGTGGCTGCGGCGGCGGATGTACGGCTCGAGCGACGTCAGCCGGCGGCGGGAGAAGCCCTGGCGGGTGTACACCCGGATCCGGCTGTGGTCGGGCTCGGGCCGGTTCGACATCACCGCGATCGGGTCGAAGTCGGGTGCCGCGAGCACCTTTGCCGCCCCGTCGCACAACGGGAACACCGGATCCTGGACGTTGGCCGACGCGTACACGTCGGGGTTCCGGAAGACGGCGTCGATGTCCTCCATGCGCGTGATCACGAGGTAGCCGAGCTCGGCGGCGTAGAACACCGGTGTCTCGTCGCGCAGGCGCGCCGCGATCGAGTACGGGTCGCGCAGGTAGTCGTCGTCGAGCGGGCTCCACGTGTCGTGGACCGGACAACCGGCAGGCGGGGCGGGTGCCTCGCCCGGGGCGCGGTGGTAGCTGGCCGGCGTCGTCACGATGTCGATGTCGAACACTAGACCCGGGGGACGGGTTCTGGCTGCAGGTGCGCGATACTCCCCCCGGGAACGTCACCAAGAGGGGAATACACACGATGGAAGTTGAAGGCTCGATCCTCGGTCACGCGGTGCTGCGCAGGGAGGACCCGTCGCTGTTGACCGGCGCCGACAAGTACTACGACGACATGGCCGTCGACGGCCTCGCCCACGTGTACTTCGTGCGCTCGTCGTTCGCCCACGGCACGCTCAACTCGGTCGATCTCACCGATGCGCTGGCGATGCCAGGGGTGATCGCCGCCCATTCCGCCGACACGCTCGAGATGAAACCGTTCATCTCGTTCCCGCTGATGCCGCCCGCGACGGCGCGTCCCCCGCTTGCCAAGGGCAAGGTACGCCTGGTCGGCGACATCGTGGCGGTCATCGTCGCCGAGACGCTGGCGCAGGCCACCGACGCCGGGGAGGTAGTCGGTGTCGACGTCGATCCGCTGCCGGCCGTCGTCGACCCGGAAGCCGCGATCGCCGACGGCGCGCCGCTGCTCTTCGACGAGCACGGGTCGAACGTGGTGTTCGAGACCGGGATCGGTCTCGGAGAGGACGACGGTGATCCGCTCGACGGTGCAGCTCATGTGTCGGAATGTCGTACCGTGAGCCAGCGGCTGGCCGGCGTGCCGATGGAGACCAACGGCTGTGTCGCGATCCC
>DASUEW010000509.1:0-2240 GCA_036274875.1 Ilumatobacteraceae bacterium | reverse complement strand
CTCCACCAGGTCAGCTTCGTCGATCAGCGACGACAGGATCGAGAACCGCTGCCCACTCGTGACGAGGTCGACGATCGAATCGAATGCCGGCGTCCCGTTCGACGGGTCGGTCAACGTCGGCGACGTGGAATCGGTCGCCGGACCGTCGCTTGTCGCGACGTCGTCGGTGCCATCCGGCGTGCTCGTCCCATCGTCGGTGACGTCCGGCGAACCGCCGACGCGACACGAGCGGTCGAGCTCGATGGCCCGGACTCCCCAGACGTCGATGGCGGCATCGATCGCATCCTCCGGCTCGGCCAACGGTGTGGCACACCGCAGCACGCCGTCCTGCCCCGAGAACGCGGCCGACACGCCCTCGAACCCGCGTTCCGCCAGTTCGGAGGGCACCCGACGCTCGAGGTCGCGCTCCACGCTGCGGAGGAACAGGGGCGCCGCCACGCCGCAGAGCACAATGACGCCGAACAGCCCCAACCCGAGGATCCGGCGACGGTACCTGCGCAGCGGCGACGAGACCGGGACAGACATGCGCACGCCACGATCGCACGCGAAACACCGAGCGGCAACCCGCGCCCGTCGCCGGCGGCTCTCGCCGAGCGCGCGACGGAACGCTGTTCAGCTCAGTTCGAGGGGTTGGCTGCGGTCAGGAGAAGCTCGACCCGCACCCACACGTGCGGGTGGCGTTGGGGTTCGTGATCGCGAACCCGGACTGGTCGAGCCCGTCCTTGTAGTCGAGCGTCGCGCCGTCGAGGAGCTGAGCCGATGCCTGGTCGACGATGACTTTGACCGCGTCACCGAACGTGGCGAGCTCGTCGTCGGCGGCCACATCGCCGTCGAAGAACATCTCGTACGAGAAACCGCTGCAGCCGCCGGGCCTCACCGCGACACGGAGCGCGAGATCGGTGGCCCCCTCGGCCTCGAGCAGCTCTTTGACCTTGACTGCAGCGTTGTCGGTCAGCGTGATCACGTGCTCTTCCTCCTGTGTCGAAGATCAGATGTTACCGGGAACGGACCGCTACTTGGCAAGGCGTGCGGTCGACGAGGGTGCAGAACTCACGGACTTCGGCGTCACCCATGCGAGCGACGAAGCCGGCTACCAGGCCGCGGTGCAGGCCACAGACGAGCTCGGGATGCTCGGCGGCGATGTCGGCGAACGGGCAGTGGGCGAAGGCGACGATCGCCGTGTCGTCGTCGTCGCCGTCGGTGACGATCGGGTCGAAGCCGAGTCGGTCGAGGTCGGACACCAGGGCTTCGAGGCTGGAGGGCGCGTCGAGGTAGGCGACGGCACGTCGACCACCCTCATCGCTGCCGACATCCTCGGCATCACTGCCACCGGCACCGAGGCGATCAGCCAGGCGCAGAACCATCCGGGCCAGCACCGGCATGGTTGGCGGCTCGAGACCGAGCGACGGCGCACCCGACGACACCGAGTAACGATGTTGAGGCCGCCCGAGCTTGCCCCTCGCGTCGGTCTCGACGTCGACGAGGCCGACGTCGCGCATCCGCTCGAGGTGCGGACGCACGGTGTTGGCGTGAAGGCCCAGCGTGTCGGCGATCTCGGCGGTGGTGAGCGGCCGTGCCGCCCTGGCCAGCTCGAGGTAGATGGCGTACCGCGTGTTGTCGCCGAGCGCCTTGAGCACATCGAGGTGCGCCGTGTTCGACAACGGAGGTTTTGCCAACGGATCGGCCACAACATGAGATTACACGGCCGGCGCCGGTAAAATGCACTCCATGGCGACGGAACAGACCACGACGGGGGTGCCAGTCCCCAGCCGTGACGAGGTGCTCGCCGTGCTCGGCTCGGTCATCGATCCCGAGCTCGGCGCCGACATCGTCTCGCTCGGCATGGTGCCATCGGTCGACGTCGGGCCCGACGGCGTCGTCACCGTCGGCATCAAGCTCACGATCGGCGGATGCCCCCTCCGCGCCGACATCAAGCGCGAGGTCGAGACGCGCATCGGCGTCCACCCCGGCGTCACCGACGTGCGCATCGTGTGGGGCGAGATGAACGCCGAGGAGCGCACCGACGTGATGCTCAAGGCTCGCTGGCATGCGCGCGAGCAGGCGCCCGACACCGAGGTCCCGCTGTCGTGCCACGTGCTCGCCATCGCCAGTGGCAAGGGCGGCGTCGGCAAGAGCTCCGTCACGGTCAACCTCGCCGCCGCGCTGGCGGCCACCGGGAACGTCGTCGGAGTGCTCGACGCCGACATCTGGGGTTTCTCGGTGCCACGGCTGCTCGGGAT
>DASUEW010000508.1:0-12580 GCA_036274875.1 Ilumatobacteraceae bacterium | reverse complement strand
GGCGGCCAGCTCGCCGGCGAGTACCTGAAGTCCGTCCTGAAAGCCGGCGACACGATCGGCCTGATGGAGGGCGTGCGGGGGGTTCCTGCTCTCGATGCCCGCATCCAGGGCGTGCAGGACGCGCTCGAAGGAACTGGTGTGGAGGTCATCCTCGGTGGTGCCGAGACGAAGTGCGACTCGGCACAAGGCGCCACCGTGGCCGAGGACCTGCTCACCCGCGAGCCGAACCTGACGGCGATCTACTCGGCGTGTGACGACCCAGCGATCGCTGCTGCCAAGGTGGCCAAGGACCAGGGCAAACAGGTCATGGTCGTCGGCTACGACGGGCTACCTACGGCCGCCCAGTCGATCATCGATGGCGACATGACGGCGACGATCGCCCAGTTCCCGGGCAAGATGGCGGCGCTTGGTGTCGAAGCCGCCGTGAACGCCGTGCGCGGCAACCCGGTCGAAGCGTTCATCGACACCGGCACCGAGCTGGTGACGGTCGACAACGCCGACCAGTTCCTCACATTCCAGTAGTCCCCAGGGTGCTGGTCACGGCGGGCCCATTCGCCGCCGTGACCAGCCGCCCCGGGGATTGGTGCGGGCGTTCCCGCCCGACGCTCTCGTGCGGCGCCCGCTGCGGGGGTCGCGAGCGCAGTCGCCGACCCACCGGCACCCATCGACATCGACCAGGAGGCCCATGTGCAGGAGTTCCAACGCGACCCCGCACCGGATGAGACGTTCGCCGTGGTCGATTGTTCGCGGCCCACAACCTGTAGTGGCCAGACCTGTAGTGGCCCGACCTGTAGTGAAAGGTGCCACCCGTGGGCGTGATCTCTGCCCTCGACGTCGTGGATGTGCGCTTCCCGACATCGCGCCAGCTCGACGGATCCGACGCGATGAACCCCGATCCCGACTACTCGGCCGCCTACGTCACCTTGCGCCCGGACGACGGGGCGACCGACGGCAGCGAAGACGGGTACGGGCTGGTGTTCACGATCGGCCGCGGCAACGAAGTCGCCGTCGCCGCGGTGCGGGCGCTGACGCCGCACCTCGTCGGAATGCCGACACCCGACAACCCGGCGGCGCTGGCCGACCTGTACCGGCGGTTGGTCGGCGACTCGCAGCTGCGCTGGCTCGGACCAGAGAAGGGCGCCATGCACATGGCGATCGGGGCGGTGGTGAACGCTGCATGGGATCTTGCCAGCCGGCGTGCCGGAATGCCGCTGTGGCAGTACCTGGCGACGCTCTCGCCGGAGCAGCTGGTCGATCAGGTCGACTTTCGCTACCTCACCGACGTGTTGACGCCCGTCGACGCGTTGGCGATCCTGCAACGCGCCCAGCCCGGCCGCGCCGAGCGAGTCGCCTTTCTGCTCGAGCACGGGTATCAGGCGTACACCACGTCGGCCGGCTGGCTCGGCTACGAGGATGCGAAGGTCGTACGACTCGCTCGCGAAGCCGTCGCCGACGGGTTCACGCTGATCAAGCTCAAGGTGGGCGCCGACTTCGAGGACGATCGACGCCGCGTGCGTCTGGTGCGCGACACCGTCGGGCCCGATATCGAGCTCGCGATCGATGCCAACCAACGCTGGGACGTCGACGAGTCGATCGAGTGGGTGCGTGGCCTCGCGCCGTACGGGTTGCGCTGGATCGAAGAGCCGACCTCGCCAGACGACGTGCTCGGCATGGCGACGATCGCCCGGGCGGTGGAACCGATCGCGGTCGCCACCGGCGAGCACGTCGCCAACCGGATCATCTTCAAGCAGCTGCTGCAAGCGAAGGCGATCTCGGTGCTGCAACTCGACGCCTGCCGAGTCGGCGGTGTCAACGAGAACCTGGCAATACTGCTGCTCGCCGCCAAGTTCGGTGTCGTGGTGTGTCCACATGCCGGCGGGGTAGGGCTGTGCGAGCTGGTCCAACATCTGGCGATGGCCGACTTCGTAGCCGTCAGCGGCGAGATGGAAGGACGCGTCATCGAGTTCGTCGATCACCTCCACGAACACTTCGTCGACCCGGTAGCCGTCAAGGGCGGCCGGTATGTGGCTCCGGTCATGCCGGGGTTCGGCGCCAGGATGCACGCCTCCAGCGTCACCCGATTCGAGTTCCCCGGTGGTCCGGAGTGGAGCGCGTGAGCGCGCCAACCGACCCAGAGCGCGAGTTCGAGGGTCTGGCAGCGTGCGTCACCGGTGGATCATCGGGCATCGGTCTCGCCTGCGCCACACAACTCGCCCAGCGAGGCGCCCAGGTCGCCCTGCTCGACGTCGCCTCGCCGGGCGACACGCCTGCCGGTACGCATCACGTCCACTGTGACGTCACCGACGATCAGTCAGTCCGAGCCGCGATCGAAACCGCCACACAGCTGCTCGGCCGGCTCGACATCGTGGTCGCCAATGCCGGAATCGGGGCACAGGGTACCGTCGAAGAGAGCTCCGACGACGAATGGCACCGGGTGCTCGACGTCAACGTCGTCGGGGTCGCTCGAACCGTGCGCGCCGCCGTGCCGTACCTGCGTCAATCGTCGGCTGCGGCGGTCGTTGTGACGTGCTCGATCGCCTCATGGGCTGGGCTGCCGCGACGCGCCGTGTACAGCGCCAGCAAAGGTGCGCTCTACGCGCTGACGTTGGCGATGGCTGCCGACCACATCGCCGACGGGATCCGAGTCAACGGTGTGGCGCCGGGTACCGCCGACACACCCTGGGTCGCGCGGCTGCTGGCGGCGTCCGGCGATCCCGAGGCCGAGCGCACCGCGCTCGAGGCGCGTCAACCGATGGGGCGACTGGTGACCGCCGACGAGGTCGCCCACGCGATCCTCTACCTCGCATCGCCACGATCGGCGTCGACAACCGGCACCGTGCTGGCCGTCGACGGTGGCATGTTCGGTCTCCGCTTGCCGCCACGACCACAGCCGGAAGTCCACTGACGATGCACCTCGTCAGCACCAGTCTGAAGCAGGCCGCCATAGAGCCGACCGACGGAGCCTCAACAGGGGGCGGTCGGAGGGCCGCTGCCAGCTTTACCGTTCCCGCAGCTCAGCGAGCACGACTGGCCTCCAGGCGCGAGGAACGCCTCACGCGCCAACATCGACTTCGGTGGCCCGTGGAGCACTGCGAGCGACGCCTCGGACGCGTCGATCAAGGATCGGGCCGGTTCACGCAACGGGTCCGACGACCTGATCTAAATGCTCGCCACATCATCATGATGACGCGGCCCCAGGCTGTGGCCGAGTCGGGCGCACCAGCGCGACCACCAACTTGAGCACGACGAGCAAGAAGACCCCTCGGGCGACGACCGCGAGAACGCCGAGCGGAGCGGCTGGGTCTTCGATCGGGCGCTCCCAGCCCAGTGTGTCAGGAAGATCGACCACAGGCAGGGCGTCGATCACCTCCCATGCCAGGTGTTGATGGACCTCGCCGACCGTGAGCTCGCGCGGCGGCGGATCAGTCGTGATCGCTGACCCCTGCGCCGCGATCACGATTGCACACGACGCCAAGCCGACGATCAGCCAGATGGTTGCCAACGCGGTCGCGAGAAGGTGGCTGACCGTGAACCACCACATCGACTGGGTTCCGCGCATCGGAAGCTGGTTCAGCCGAGGCACGGCGAGTCGGCTCCTGACGATCATCCCCACACCCCAGATCACGGCGAACACCGCGACCACGTACGGTGCCTCGGTCTCGACAGCGCGACCGCGATCGAGCGCAGATGAGACGAGCAACCAGAACCACACGAGGCTGGCGGTGGCGAAGATGACGACCGCGGAGAACTCCGACCGAACGCTCACCACGGGCGACGCTCCGATGTCGGCCGTCGTCACGAGGAGCCGATCACCATCGACGTGCTCGGGTTCGGAGGAGAGACCTTCCATCACACCCCCGACAGACGATCGAACGGCCCCGCCGGGTGACACCACCGTCCCTGAAACACCCTATGTATCGTCACCCTGGTGCGCCCGCCGCGAACACGACCACGGCGTCAGCGGCGCAGGCGGTTCCATTTCTCGGTTCGTCCGTCCTGCTCAGCAAGATGCGGTCGCCGAGGGTCCGGTTCGGCGAGGACGTGCTCGATGTGTGACTGAGTCAGCACGATCAGGTCCTCCATCGCCTGTCGGGCGCGGTGCGGGTCACCGTCGATCACGGCGGCGGCGACCGCCTCGTGTTCGGCCATCGCTGACTGCGGACCTCCGGGTGCATGGACGGTGAGCCTGCGGCTGGCCTTGAGGGCAGCGCCAATCGCGCCCGTCAACCTGATGAGAGTCGCATTCTTGGTGGCCGCGAGGATGGCCGCGTGGAAGTCGAGGTCGGCAATGACGTAGCGATTCTCGTCCTCCGTTGACCGGACGAGTTCGGCCGCAAGGATTCGGAGCCTGTCGGCTTCTGCGGGGGTACGTCGCACGGCTGCCAGCTGGGCCGATGCCGGTTCGATGATGAGCCGAACCTCGGACACGTCGCGAATGACGTCGGCGATGGGTCCGTGCTCGAGCATCCAACCGAGCACCTCCGGATCGAGTACGTCCCAGGAGAGTCGGGGAAGTGCGACCGTGCCAACCCGTGGCCGCGACTGGAGCAATCCCTTCGCGGCCAACACCTTGGTTGCTTCGCGGATCACGGTGCGTGACACGCCAAGCTGTTCGCCGAGTTCCGATTGGATTGGAAGCGGTTGGCCCTCCGGGAGGCGTCCGGACACGATTGCGATCCCGAGGGCGGATACGGCGTGGTCATGCAGCATTGTGCGACGTCGACGTAGCGTCCTATCGGCTGACGGAAGCGACGAGAGCTCGGTCACAATGCGCCGTGTGACGGGTCGAGGGGCGATGAACCACGCGTTTCCCAGCCGTCCTCGTACAAGCGAAGAACGTGACTCGGCAGGTACGGATGATCGGTCAACCGTTCCCAGTCGAGATCGAGACCGAGCCCTGGCGCATCGCTGACGATGACCTGTCCATCGGCGATGGTCAATGGCTCAGCCGCGACGATTTGTCGTGTCCATGGCTCGTTGAAGACCTCGAATGCTGCGACGTCGGGCGCACCGATCGGTGTGCCGTAGCGCGACCCCTTGGAAGGATTTAGCATATCGTATTACAAATGGGGAAATCAAGAAAAAGCTGATGGAACACGAGCGGACGTGCAGGGCGATCGGCGCCGGTGTGCTCCACTGGCAATCCGATGAAGCTGTTTGACCTCACTGGGCGGATCGCCCTCGTCACCGGCTCCAGCAAGGGCATCGGCCTTGCTCTGGCGCGCGCGCTGGCCAGAGCCGGAGCCTCAGTCGTCCTCAACGCTCGCGGCGAACCCGCGCTGGCGGTAGCAGCCTTGACGCTTGGCGCCGAGGGTCACGATGTCCACCACCGGGCGTTCGATGTGTGCGACCCAACAGCTGTCGGCGTAGCCGTGGAATCGATCGAGGATGAGATCGGACCGATCGACGTACTCGTGAACAACGCCGGCATGCAAATTCGTGCGCACCTGCTCGACTTCGCGATCGAAGACTTCCGACAACTGGTCGAAGTCAACTTGGTGTCAGCGTTCATCGTCGGCAAAGCCGTCGCCGCCCACATGGTCGAGCGCCAGCGAGGCAAGATCATCAACATCTGCTCGGTCCAGTCCGAACTCGGCCGATCGACGATTGCCCCCTACGCCGCGACGAAAGGTGGACTGAAGCTGCTGACCAGAGGGATGTGCGCCGATCTCGGCCCGCTCGGCATCCAGGTCAACGCCATCGCGCCGGGATACTTCGCCACGGAGCTCACCGCCGCGCTTGTGGCCGATGAGGAGTTCTCGGCCTGGGTATCGCAACGCACGCCCGCCGGGCGTTGGGGCCGCGTTGACGAGCTCGCGGGAGCCGCGGTCTTCTTCGCCAGCGATGCCTCCGACTTCGTCAATGGGCAGATCCTCTACGTCGACGGCGGTATGACCGCGGTCGTGTGACCAGCGCGCCCCGCGGCGTCGGCTTGGCTGGAATCGGTCGCCTCGGTCCACGTGCCCGGCTTCGTGCCGACCGACTTCCTCGCCGGCGTCCGCGCCACCGAACACTTCGCCTGAGTCGCCCCGCTGATCATCCGCATGACAGATGATCAGTTCGGCGTGGCGCCCTCGCAAACGCCGAGTTCTAGCGACGAAGCGACGCCCAGGGTTCCTCGGTCGAAGCGTCGACGGCTTCGTAGCCGGCAGTGCCGTGACTCGGTCCGAGCACGACCAACAGCCGAGCTGGTTCCGTCGCGTCCGGCGCCACGAATGTGGCATGCACGGTGTCCGTCGGGATGAACGCGACATCACCGGGGCTCAGCTCTCTGCGTTCGTCGCGGATCCACTGCTCGACAGCGCCGCTCCGAAGCAGGATCACTTCCTCCTGATTCGGGTGGCGGTGAAAGTCATGGCCCTGGCCGGCCTGGATCTTCACATCGAGCACGCACAACTTGGCTGCTTCCGGCACGTTCGCGGGTCGCACGACCCAACCGAGATCGCCCCAGTCGAGCTCTTCCCACTCGACATCATCGACACAGACGAAACACATTGGACTCTCCTTGTTCAGGGGCTGATCGTCTTCGACGGTTCAGCCCATCGGCGACTGGCACTTCCTTCATCGAAGCGACACGTCGGGTCAGGCGCTCCCAAGCGAGGATCGCGGCGGCCGCGGCCGCGGGCACCACACAGATCTCACGGTAGGTGACGTCTGGAGTCGCACAGGTTGCGGTCGGCGAGCGTGAGCGTGACAGCGCCCCAACACCTCAACCCGTGAGACGACAGCATCGCCCGAACGTCCTTGGTGTCGTACTGGTCGGGCTCCCCCTTGATCTCGATGCTTCCGTACCCGAAGCGGGCGAGCCTGGCGATGGTCACCTCGATCGGTTCGGACCGCATCCAGTTGTGCATTGAAAGGTGCATCTGTTTCATCCCTCCTGCCGTTCTCCTGGCCCGATTGGTCGTCGTACCTCAGAATGTGACCGCTTTGAACGCTGCGGTTTGCGCGGTCAAGGCCTGCTCCGTGGGCAGCCGCTCCATGCTCGACGCACCGTAGAAACCGTGGATGTCGTGCGCTCGCTGGAGCACGTACGCCGAATCCTCCGGGTTGGCGATCGGTCCGCCGTGGCACAGCACGATCACGTCGGGGCGAACGCTGCGGGCGGCCGCGGCGCACCTGTCGATGAGTTCGACGCAGCCGTCGAGCGTGAGCGCCGTGTCGGCGCCGATGCTCCCGCCCGTCGTCAGACCCATGTGACACACGATGATGTCGGCACCGGCCTCGGTCATCGCCACCGCACTGTCCTCGTCGAAGACGTACGGCGTCGTCAACAGATCGAGGTCGCGGGCGACGGCGATCATGTCGACCTCGTGGTGGTAACCCATGCCCGTCTCTTCGAGGTTCTGTCGGAACACACCGTCGATCAATCCGACCGTAGGGAAGTTCTGCACTCCCGCGAAGCCGAGCCGCTTGAGCTCCGGAAGGAAGACCTCTGGCATGTAGAACGGATCGGTGGCGTTGACGCCGGCGAGCACTGGGACGTGCTGCACCACCGGCAACACCTCGCGCGCCATTTCGACGACGATCTCGTTGGCGTTGCCGTACGCCAGGAGACCGGCGAGCGAACCTCGACCGGCCATGCGGTAGCGGCCCGAGTTGTAGATGACGATCAGATCGATCCCACCGGCCTCTTCGCACTTCGCCGACAACCCGGTCCCGGCGCCGCCACCGACGATCGGCACGCGGCGCTCGATCATGTCGCGGAATCGTGCGAGACAGTCGGTGCGCGACGGCGCGCTCATGACACCCGACCGGTGATCTCGTGGAATGCGGTGAGCGTGGCGGCGGCGAACTTGGGGTGGTTGATCGGGTGCGGGACACGCACGACCTGGCGGTCCTTGGTCTGGTCGACTTCGGATTCGATCGTGGAGAACAGGGCTTCGTCGGCCTCGGGGTCGAAGAAAGGCTGTCCCGGCGCGTCGAGCAGTGAGACCCCACCTTCTGGGAGCAAGAAGCGAACCGGCCCCTCGCAGTCGTTCAACTTGGCGGCGATGAACGTGCCGAACTGATGGTTCTCGGCCACCGTCGTGCGCATCAACGTCACCTGCGGGTTGTGCACGTGGATCAGACGACCGCCGAACTCAGCGGGTACCGATTCGACTGCTCCGAAGTTGACCATGTCGAGCGCGCCGCACGAGCCCACATAGGGAACGCGAGTGCGGGCGATCGCGCCGAACCGGTCAGGGCCTGCGGGGAACACGCCTCCGACGAGATAGTCGGCGACCTCGGTGGTGGTCATATCGAGCACCGCCGTCACCATCCCCGAATCGACCAGCTTCTCCATCGACTGGCCGCCGGTGCCGGTCGCGTGGAACACGAGCGGGTCGTAGTCGGTCTTGAGGGCGTCGACGAGCTGGGTGACGAGCGGTGTGGTCACGCCGAACATCGTCAGGCCGATCGCCGGCAGGTCCGAGGCGCTCGCCGGCACGGGGTGGTGCACCATTCCTGCGATCGCGTTGGCGGCGTTGCCGAGGACCTGACGGGAGATTCGGTTCAGGCCGGCGACGTCGGTGACGGAGTACATCATCGCGATGTCGGCCGGCCCGACATACGGCGCGACGTTGCCTGATGCGACCGTAGAGACCATCACCTTCGGCCGCCCGACAGGGAGCGCGCGCATCCCCGGGGTGATGATCGCGGTCCCGCCCGATCCACCGATGCCGATGATGCCGCCGATCGATGCCGCGTTGGCGCGGACGTACGCCTCGAAGGCCACCGCCATCGCACCGACGGCTTCGCCGCGATCCGAGGAGACGACGGCCGCGGCGCCGTCGGGGTGATGGCTGGCGACCTCGCCCGCCTTCACGTCGGCACTCGACTGGTGCTCGGTGGTGCCGACATCGACCAGCACCGCGACCACCCCGGTCGCTTCGACGACGTCGCGCACATAGGCCAGTTCTTCACGCTTCGTGTCGAGCGTCCCGACCACGTAGACCGCTTTCATCGGGAGATCCGCTCTGGAACGTCGACGTCACGTTCGAGCGACATCATCAGCTCCTGTATGCCTCACGGCCGACGCCCTGCACGGGAATCCCCTGGGCGGCCAACACCTCGGTCTGCAACGCGAACATCGACGCCGCAGCTCGGTCGATGTGGCGGGTGAACGCCATCGAGGCGGCCAGGATCGGCTGCAGGAGCGCCTTGTCCTGGACACGCGCGGCGCCGTACTCGTGCTCGACGATCAACGGAGTCGTCGTCGGCTCGAAGTCGAGCAGCTCGCGCGCCGCGAGTTGATGATCGAGCCAGTCGACGGTGCGGTTCTGCAGATAGGCCAGCGGATCATGGCGGGCCGTACCGGGGAGCTCGTGCTCGCACAGCACCGTCTGCTTGAGCCATGAGTTGGCGAGATCAGCCGGGTTGGCGGACACCTCGCCGTCCACCCAATCGCCGCGTTGCACCGTCTGACCGCCGTACCCCCAACCGGCGACGCCCTCGGAGTGGATCACCTGACCCTTGACGTGCATGCCGGTGATGAGGAAGCCATAGCCAGCGTCCTTGAGGTACTGGAAGATCGAGCGGGTGTCCTGGCCCATGAGGATCGCGTGGGACGGGTCGTAGTGGATGCGGAAGTGATCACCGACGCCGTGTCGTTCGCAGATCTGATGAAGCGCGATCCACATTCCGGGCGCGTAGGCGATGTTGTTGTGGAAGTTGTCGCCGGGTGTCCAGCCGGGCATCGGGCACTGCTCCACCCGATACTGCAGACCGCGTGCCTTGGCCTCTTGGAGCAGCGGCACGAAGCTCTCCTCGAAGTCGATCAGGTTCTGATCCATCGACTTGGCCTGGTTGCGGCCGACGAACCCCGTCACCGCCGGAACGCCCAGCAGCGATGCGGCGTTCATCACGGCGAGCATGAAGTCGTGCTTCTTGCGACGGATCGCCGGGTTCTCGTGCAGCATGTCGTCGAAGTAGGCGATGTCGGCGATCGCCACACCCGTCGCATCGATGGCTGCCAGCACACGCTTCGCACGGACCTCGCTGAAGGGCTCACGAAGATCGAGCGTGTTGGCGACGGGATCCAGCATCGCCTCGGCGGGGACGTCGGCGAGCGACGGGTGCACTGCCGCGGAGAGCTCGATGCAATCGGCGTCGAGGGTGACCGCGAAGTCGAGCCACTCCTCGATGGCCAGATCGGGATCGGGGTCGCGTTGCTCGCGGGGCGTGAGCTCCTGGAGCGCGGCGGTGAGCACGCCGATCGGCATGAACTTCGGTTCGAACTGTTTGATCTCGGACATGGGTAATCCCTTCCAGTTTCTAGATGTCGGCAACCGTGACGGGCGCCCGGTTGCGGGCCGACTCGATCGCTGCGTGGAGGACGCACTGGGTGGCCAGCGCGTCGGTGAAATCGGGGAGCGGCACTACCGGTACTCCCCCGCCGATTACGGTGAGGATGTCGCTCGCCTGGTTGACGAAGCTGTGCTCGTAGCCGAGCCCGTGGCTGTCGGGCCACCAGGCCGCGGCATACGGATGTCCGTCGCCGCCGCGGGTGACGTCGATCGTCGTCCATCCCTGCACGCCGGCGTCGTTGGAGAGGTCGTAGAACTCCAATTCGTTCATCCGTTCGAAGTTGAACCGCAGGGCGCCCCGATCACCGTGGATCTCGAAGCGATTGGCGTTGTGATAGCCGGTCGCCAGGCGCGTCGCCTCGAAGCTGGCGACTCCACCACCGCTGAGTCGGGCGAGGAACAACACCGCGTCGTCGACCGTGCTCGCTCCCTTGGCGCCCGTCGTGCTGGCGCCGGCGCCGGCGATCTCGCCACCCGTCTCACCTTCGAGGACGGCGCGCTCTTCGATGAACGTGTGCTCGATCGCACCCTCGACAGTGACGATCTCCTCCCCCGTGACGAACCTGACGGAGTCGATGATGTGGGCGTTGAGGTCGCCGTGAGCACCGGAGCCGGCGATGTCGCCCTGGAATCGCCACAACAGTGGCGTGTCCGGGCCTCCCCAGCTCTGCAGGTAGCACGCGCGCGCGTGGTAGATCCGGCCGATGCTGCCGGCGGCGACCAGACGGTGTGCCAACGCGACCGCTGGCACCCGCCGATAGTTGAACCAGACCGACGTCGTTCCGGATGCCGCGGCGGCGGCCGCGACCATCGCCCGCGCATCGCTGAGCGTTCCGGCGAGCGGCTTCTCGCAGGCAACGTGCTTACCGGCCTCGAGAGCGGCGATCGCCTGTTCGGCGTGGACGTTGTTCGGGGTGCCGATGTCGACGAGCCCGATCTCATCGGAGGTGACCGCCGCACGCCAGTCAGTCGTGTGGTGTTGCCAGCCCCACCGCTCGGCGAACTCTCGTAGCTCACTGTCGTTCCGTGCGACGACGGTGTGCATGGTGGGGAGCGGATCGACGGCGAAGAACTTCCCGACGTTGAGCCAGGCGTTCGAGTGAGCGCGACCCATGAACTTCGAACCGACAAGGGCGATGTTGATGTGGCTCGTCATGAGATCTCCGTGTTGTGCGTGCTTGGGCTGTGCGTGGTGGCGGCTTCGACGCCGAGGTAGCGACGTTGGAGCTCGGGGCTGGCGATCAGCTCGGCCGCCGTGGTCTCGGCCTGGATCCGACCCGACACCATCACGAGTTGGCGATCGGCCATGTGGGTGGCCGCTCGAAGGTTCTGCTCGACCACGAGCACCGCCACTCCCTCGGCCACCAGTTGGTGCACGACCTCGATCAACGTGTCGACGATGGTGGGTGCAAGACCTTCTGAAGGCTCGTCCATCACCACCAACGAGCCGTTGAGGAGCAGTGCCCGGGCGACCGCGAGCATCTGCTGCTCACCGCCCGACAACTGGGCGCCGCCGTGGCGGCGGCGTACGCCGAGGCGTGGGAACAACTCGTACACGGATTCGCGTGTCCAGCGCTTGCCGCGCGTGCCCTTGGCCAGCATCGTCAGGTGCTCGTCGACGGTCAGCGAGCGGAACAGGCGCCGACCCTGCGGCACATACGAGATGCCGCGCTTGGCGATCCTCTCCGGAACGTGGTTGTCGATTCGCTCGTTGTCGAAGACGACCTCACCCGACGTCGCTCGGACGAGACCCATGATGGTGTCGCAGAGCGTGGTCTTGCCCATGCCATTGCGACCGATGATCGCCACTGCCTCGACGCCGACGTCGAACGAGACGCCGTCGAGCACGCGTGAGGCGCCGTAGCCGGCGCACAGGTCGCGAACTTGCAGCAGGCTCTCGCTCATGGGTGAGCTTCGCTTCCGAGATACACCTCGTGGACGAGTTTGCTGGCGCGGATCTCGTCGGGAGTGCCCTCGGCAATCGTCCTACCGTCGGCCATCACGACCACTCGGTGAGCGATCCGGAGGGCGACGTCCATGTCATGTTCGATGAGCAGCAACGTCACATCCGCCGCCAAGGAGTCGAGCAGATCGACGAGGCGCTCACGTTCGCCGCGCGACAACCCGGACGCCGGCTCGTCGAGCATCATCAGGTCGGGGTTGGTGACGACGGCCATTCCGACCTCGAGTTGTCGTTGCTCGCCGTGCGAGAGGCCGCCGACGATCGACTCGAGGCGGTCGCCGAGCCACACGGCCCGAGCTGCGTCGCCAGCCCTGATCCGCCACTGCTC
>DASUEW010000507.1:0-6773 GCA_036274875.1 Ilumatobacteraceae bacterium | reverse complement strand
GAACCGCCGGCGCCGCTCCGAGATCGCGTTCGTCGGTCGCATCACCGAACGCACACTGCTGCAGTCGGTCACCGAGCTCGTCGCGACCGGACACTGTGCCATCGTCTCGGTGGTGGGCGAGGCCGGCATCGGCAAGTCGCGGCTCGTCGACGAAGCGGTCGCCGCACTGCAGGAATGCACACCGGGCGTCAGCGTCATCCAGGGCCAGTGCGCGCCGTACGGCGAGCCCAACGTGTGGTGGCCGATCGCCCACGGGTTGGCGGCCGGGATGGGTCTGCAGCTCGATCAGCCAGGCGCGGAGGTCCGCGAGATCGTGACCGCGGCGACGGCCGCGATGTACGACCTGCCCCCCGAGGCGACCGCGGTGTGCAACGAGGTCGAAGCGTTGCTCCACCTGCTCGGGCACCCATCAGCGCTCGACGCGCTCGACACCACCGGCGCCCGCGACGCGTTGCACAACGCGTTGATCACGTCGATCCGGCTCCGCTCCGCGCGCGGTCCGGTCGTGGTCTGGATCGACGATCTCCAGTGGGCGCACCCCCTCCTGCGCGAGTTGCTCGAGCTGATGGCGCGCAGCCTCGCCGACAGCCCTCTGCTCATCGTCACGGCGTACCGGCCCGGCGACGAGGACGACTGGCCACCACCCGTCGAACGGGCGCTCACGCTCAAGCTGCCGATCGGCCCGCTCGACGAGTGCGAGACGGCGGCGCTCGTCGAAGCGGTCGCCGGTCGGATGCCGAGCACCGACCTCGTTGATCGGCTCTACGACCGCAGCGGCGGCAACCCGCTGTTCCTCACCGAGCTCGCCCAGCTCACCGCCTCGGTCGGCGACGAGGACGTCGACGTCGCCCTGCCGGGCACGCTCCGCGCCCTGATCGCGGCACGGCTCGACCAGCTGGCGCCGGCGCAACGGGCGATCATCGACAACGCCGCGATCCTCGGCACCGAGGGGCCGATCGGCGCCTTCGCCGAGTTCGCCGAAGCACTCGGGCAGGTGTTCGACGAGCGTCTGGTCGACGACCTCGTCGTCGCCGGGATGCTCGAGGTCGAGGGCCGGCGCTGGCAGTTCCGCAGCGACGTCGTGCGCGAGGTCGCGTACCAGACACTGACGAAGCAGGCGCGTGCCCAGCGGCATGCGGGCGTTGCCACCCATCTCGCGACGCTCGGCAAGGTGCCGCTCGATGATCTCGCCCACCACGCCGCCACTGCCGCGGAGTTGCTCGAAGAGCTCGGGTCGGTGCCGGGCGTCTCGTCGGCGATCCGGCTCCAGGCCGTCGATCTGCTCGCGCGTGCGGCGCGTCAGTCGTACGAGATCGGCGCGTTCCCGCGGGGCGTCGCGGCGTCAGAGCGGGCGCTCAGCCTCGTCGACGACGACGACGTCGACGTGCGGCGGTCGCTGCGGCTCCTGTACGCGTCGGGACTCGTCGAGATGCGTGCCCTCGACAGCGCACGGGCCGAGCTGGTGGAGCTGCTCAACGATTCGGACGGCGCAGAGGATCTCGTGGCCAAAGGCGAGACCCATCGGCTGCTCGGCGTCGTCGAGCAGCTCGACGGTGATCTCGTCGCGGCCCGCGAGAGCCTCGGTCGCGCGGTCGAGATCTTCCGTGAGCTCGGCGACGACCGACATCTCGCCACCGCGCTGCGGGCGCGAGGGTTCGCCGAGATCTTCGGTGGTTCACTGGCCGATGCCGAGTGGTACCTGGGCGAGGCCGACGCGATCTACGACCGGGTGGGCGACGTGCGCGGGCGAGCGTGGGTGCGCCAGCACCTCGCGTGGGTCGCGTTCTTGAGTGGCGATCACCAGGGCGCCGAGACTCGCCTCGCCGGCTCGATCTCGACGTTCGAGGGGCTCGGCGATCGGGCCGGCGCCAACTGGGCGCGCGGCCTGCTGGCGTTCGTCATGTACTTCGAGCGTCGGTTCGGTGAGGCCGAGGAGCTGGCCCAGGAGGTCTTGGAGGAAGCCCGCCAGTGGGGCGACGACTGGGGCGCGGCGATGATGCTCACGCTCGGCTCGAACCTGCGCCTGTGGACCGGACGGTTCGACGAGTCGGTGCAGTACGGAGAGCGGGCGCTCGCCGGCTTCCGCAAGCTCGGCGATCGCTTCGGAGCCATCCAGGCCCTGGCCCCGCTCAACCGTGCTCGAGTCGCCCTCGGCCGCATCGGCGATGCCGAACGCGGCGCCGAGGAGCTGCTCGCGCTGTCCGACTCGTTCGGCGAGATGGCCTACCCGGCCATCGCCGCGGCCGGAGTCGCGATGCACAGTGGCCAGGGCGAGCGCACGGTCGAGCTCGCCGCTGATGCAGTCGACCGCATCGCCTCGACCGGCACCAACGTCGACGAGGGGCTGGTCCTGCTGTCGATGGGCCAGTCACTGTCGGGAAAGCCGGAGGAGGCGCTCGTCACACTGCTCGACGTCGACGTCGCGGTGTCCCCGTTCGCGCTCGCGTCTCGCGCCCTCGCCAACGCGATGGTCGGCGACAACAAGGCTGCGATCGCCGATGCCGACGCCCTCAGCGATGCCGGTGAGATGAGTTACTTCGACCGCATCTTGGCGACAGTGGCCGGCGCGGCAGCTGCGTCGGCCGCGGCGCACGACGATGCGCCGGAACGGCTGGCGCTCGTGCAGACATTGATCGACCGGTGCGACGACGTCGTCATCTCCTCGTTCGCGCGCGAGACGATCCATCGCCTCGGAGTGTCCACCGGTGAGGGGTCGCCACACGCGCTGACCCCGGGTTGGCGTCGCGTCGTCGACCAACTCACCGGGTCGACCGCGTGACCGAACCCGATCCGCGGACGGGCCTGATCGTCGGCCGGTTCGACCCACCACATCTCGGCCACTCCTACATGATCGATTGGGCAGCCGCACGGGTCGACCGACTCGTCGTGTTCGTCAACAGTCGATCGAGCGACGCGGCTCCCGGATCGCTACGCGCCGGTTGGCTCGCGGCGCTCCATCCGGACGTCGACGTCGTCGAGGTCCACCACGATCTCGACACCGACTTCGGCGACGCCGCACTGTGGGAGAGGTGGATGGCACTGTTCAGGTCGCGCTGGCCGTACCCGAGCGGGCCGCACGTCGTGTTCTCGTCGGATCACTACGTGAGTGAGCTCGCAGAGCGGTTCGGAGCCGAGGCGATCGTCGTCGATGCGGAACGTCGTGCGGTCCCGGTGAGCTCGACGATGATCCGCACCGAACCGGCGGGCCATCTCGACCGACTCGCCCCTGACGTGCGCGCCTGGGTCGAGATGAACTGGTGCTGAGGCTGGTGCTGACCCGTCAGCTGGGTTGGGGCACGATTCGGATGTACGGCTTCGGCTCGCTCCAGCTGCCGAAGATCTCCTTGGCCTCGTCGTTCGACACCGAGCCGGCGATGATGACGTCCTCGCCCTGCTTCCAGTTCACCGGTGTCGCAACTCGGTGCTTCGCGGTGAGCTGGAGCGAATCGATGACGCGCAGCACCTCGTCGAAGTTGCGCCCGGTCGTCATCGGGTAGACGAGGACGAGCTTGACCTTCTTGTCCGGTCCGATCACGAACACGTTGCGCACGGTCTGGTTGTCGGCTGGCGTGCGTGTATTGGGATCACCAGACGTGCTCGCCGGCAACATCCCGTAGAGCTTGGACACGTTGAAGTCGGCGTCGCCGATGATCGGGTAGTTGGGGCGGGCGCCCTGCGTTTCCTCGATGTCATCGGCCCAGGCCTCGTGTTTGTCGGTGGCGTCGACCGACAGCCCGATCACCTTCACGCCACGCTTCTCGAACTCGGGCTGGAGCTTGGCCATGTATCCGAGCTCGGTGGTGCACACCGGTGTGAAGTCCTTGGGATGGCTGAACAGCACGCCCCACGAGTCGCCGAGCCATTCGTGGAAGTTGATCTCGCCGTCCGTCGTGGAGGCGGTGAAGTCGGGAGCGGTGTCGCCGAGGCTGAGGCTCATGTCGGGATCTCCTTGCTGGATCTACTTGGGCTGGATCTACTTGGGCTGGATCTCTTTGGGCTGGATCACTTGGGCTGGATCACTTGGGCTGGATCACTCGGGTTCGATCGTGCGTGTGCGCCGGGCAGCGGACGCGTCTCGCCACGTCTCACCCCCAGGTCGGAGACTAACGCTACCGAATCCCGACCACTCAACTCAACTTTGAACCGTGACGCTTGACATGTGACCATTTGGTCACCTATTCTGGCGACGTGGACGACGTGATCGAGAGCGAACCGGGGACGGACCTCGTGTTCCGGGCGCTCGCCGATCCGAGCCGGCGGCGGTTGCTCGACGGCCTGCGCGAGCGCGACGGGCAGACCCTGACCGAGCTGTGTGTGGAGATCCCCGACATGACCCGGTTCGGCGTCATGAAGCACCTCGCAGTGCTCGAGGAGGCTCACCTCGTCGTCACCGAACGGCACGGTCGTTCGAAGCACCACTACCTCAACCCGGTCCCGATCCGCCAGATCCACGATCGCTGGATCTCCAAGTACGCCGAGCCGTTCGCGAGCGCGCTGATCGAGCTCGCCGAGCTGCGCGACCCCGCCTAGGAACACGACAAGGAGCGCGAAATGTCAGCACCCACCCACGTCTTCGAGATCTTCGTCAAGGCCTCCCCGCGGCGGGTGTGGCAGGCGATCACCGATCCCAGCTACACCCGCCGCTACTTCCACCGCACCGCGATCGAGTCGACGTTCGAACCCGGCGCCGGATACCGGTACGTGATGGCCGACGGCCGCGACGCCGTCGAGGGGACGATCGAGGAGGTCGAGACAGAGCGCCGGCTGGTGATGACGTGGCACACGCTCTACGACGCGTCGCTCGCCGAGGAACCGGTGAGCCGCGTCGAGTGGACGCTGACCCCGGCCAACGACGATGCCACCGTCACACGGGTCACCCTCCGCCACCTCGACCTCGCGCGCAGCCCCGGCACGTGGGCCAACGTGCGTCTGGGTTGGGTGGGCGTGCTCGACTCGATGAAGACGTTCCTCGAGACCGGCGACGAGCTCGGCGACGTCGACACGGGCGTCCGGCCACCCATCGAGGAGGTCACCCATGACGTGTTCGCCGACTGGCACCGGGCGCAAGGTGTCGAGGCCAACAACTCGACGTGGGACCTGCTCGACGGCCGCTCGCACACACCAGCTGAGGCCGACGATCTGCTCGCCCGTGCGTATGCATCGACCTATCACTGGGCTCGCGCGGCGGGTCGCCAGCCCGCCAACGCCGCGAGGGGTTCGTGGCTCGTCTCGCGGGCCCACGCCGTCCTCGGCCAAGGCGAGCTCGCGCTCCATCACGCTGACCAGTGCGCCGCGACGTGCGCGTCTGCTGGCCTCGGCGACTTCGACCTCGCCTACGCGTACGAGGCGAGGGCGCGTGCGCTGGCCTGCCTCGGCCGGCTCGATGAGGCGCGCGTCGAGCGCAAGGCGGCCCGTGCGGTCGACATCGCCGAGGCCGAGGACCGGGCGATCTTCGAGTCCGACCTCGCGTCCGAACCGTGGTTCGGGCTCAGCGACGACTGACCACGCGACCGTCGCGGAGCTCGACCACACGGTCCGCCACCTCCGACGCCCACCCGAGATCCAGTCGAGATGGATGGCGGAGTGGTGGACCGCGTGGAACCGCCAGAAGAACGGGACCTCGTGGCTCATCCGGTGGATCCAGTAGATCGTCACGTCGATCAGCAGGAAGCCGAGCGCGGCCTGGGCCCAGAACGGGAGCGCAGTGACGAGCGGCCGCACTGCGAGTCCGGGCAGCCAGGCGAGCGAGACGACACCGATGACGACACCAACGACGATCCCGGCGACCTGTGTCAACGGCGTGAGCAGCAGGTGGGCGATGTCGGTCCGCAGCCCCAGGCGGCGCAGCGGGGTCCGATGGCGTGGCCACAGCTTCTCGATCGGACGCAGGATGAGGAAGAGGAACACCAGCGCCCCGACCGGTTCGAAGCCGAGGGCCGCCCCGCCGACGATCGCGCCGGCGGCGAGCAACCAGCCGAGGATGCGGCGCCACAATCGTCGTGCCGGGACGTGGCGGGTGCTCGGGTCGGGCGGTGGGAGCTCCGAGGATCGGGCGGGCAGCGGGGGAGCGAGGGTGTCCATGCCCTGTCTTTCGGGGTCACGTCGTCGAATGGTTCACGGTTCGCCGGTGCCGGCCGTGATCCGTGCGACACGACGACCACGCTGCCTTCACGGGCTGCTTTCGGCGGTTGGGTACGGTTGGCCGGGTGAGCGTGCCCGTGGCGTTGGAGGATCTTCCGGGCGAGGTCGACCGTCGGGAGTACGGCTACCTGCTGACGGTGAGTGACGACGGCCGGCCACATGTGGTCGCGCTGATCCCCGTCGTCGCCCAGGGCGCGCTGCGGTTCGAGGCCGGCGGGCGGACGTGCCGCAACGCCGCAGCACGTCCAGGCGTGTCGATCGTGTTCCCGCCCGCCGGCGACGACGCCTACAGCCTCGTGGTCGATGGCGACGCGGCGGTCGACGGTGACTCGGTCGTCGTGACGCCGACGTCGGCGGTGCGACACCGGCCGGCTCCGCACTGAGCATGTCGCTGTTGTGCGCAGCGAGCGCGAGCGTCACCGGGCTCGACACCGACGTCGAGCGGGTGCTCGACCTCGGAGGGATCCTCGTGTTCGCGATCTCCGGCGGGTTGACCGCGGTCCGCAAGGAGTACGACGTGGTCGGTGTCGTGGCGTTGAGCCTCGTCACTGCCCTGGGAGGTGGGATCCTGCGCGACCTGTTGCTCGGCGACACGCCGCCGGTCGCACTGCGCGACACGAACTACCTCGTCG
>DASUEW010000506.1:0-2653 GCA_036274875.1 Ilumatobacteraceae bacterium | reverse complement strand
CGTCGATCGCGTCGGGAATCATCGTCGGCGAGGACCCCGCGACCGAGGGCGGATCGATCGCCGCTCTCATCAACGTGCTGGCGTTGCCGTTGTACCTGCGCGACGTCATCTTCCTCGGCCACATCGATCCCGGGTCGTCGCTCGTCGGGGTCGACAACGGTGCGCTGTTCGCGCTCGCGACGTATCTCGTCGTGCTGTTCCTCTGCGTCGGCGTGCTGCTGCGCCGCTACCGCTGGGTCGAGCGCTGATGACGATGCCCGCCCCCGACCCCGAGACGTCCGCCGGTGACCCGGCGTTCGCGGTCGACGCGACGGTCGACGTGGCCGAGGTGTCGGTGTGGTTCGGACCCAAGGTCGCCCTGTCCGAGCTGAGCTGCTCGTTCGGTCCGGGCGTCACCGGTCTGCTCGGGCCGAACGGGGCCGGGAAGACGACGCTGATGCGGGCGATCAACGGTCTCATCGGCGTCAACCAGGGGACCGTGCGGATCGAGGGTCGCGACCCTCGTCGCGACCGGGCGGTCCAGGGTCGCATGGCGTTGGTCCCGGAGGACGAGGCGGTACCGGCCGGTCTCACCGCCCGGCAGTTCGTCCGCTACGTCGCCGATCTCCACGGCGTCGCCGACCGGAGCGCGCCGGACGACGCACTGCGATCGGTCGCCATGCTCGATGCCGCCGACCGGCGGGTCGACGGGTTCAGCAAGGGGATGCGCCAGCGGACCAAGATCGCGTCGGCGCTCGTGACGGATCCGCAGGTGCTCGTGCTGGACGAACCGCTGAACGGCGCCGATCCCGTGCAGCGCGTGCACCTGATCGCGCTCTTCAAACAGCTCGGGGCGCAGGGCCGGACCGTCATCGTCAGCTCGCACGTGCTCAACGAGGTCGAGCGCATGGCCGAGCGTGTGATCGTTCTCATGCACGGCCGGCTGGCGGCGGCTGGTGGCCGGCATGCGATCCGTGACGCGATGGACGATCGACCGCGGCACGTGCTGGTGCGCTCCGACGACGGTCGGCGGCTGGCAGCATCGCTCGTCGCGCTCGAATCGGTGGGCGGCGTCACGTTCGACACGACACGCGACGGACTCGTGATCCAGACCATGCAGGCCCGTGAGTTGGCCACCGCGTTGCCGCGGTTGGCGCGTGACACGTCGATCCGCCTGCTGGAGGTGCGCGCCCTCGACGATTCGCTCGAGAGCCTGTTCAGGGAGCTCGTCCGGTGACCGCGCCGTCATCGGTCACGACCGGGCGTCCACGGTCGCGGTTCGTCGCGATCCTCGTCTACACGCTGCGGTCGTGTGTTCCCCCGAAGCGGTGGGCCGCGGTGTTGTTGCCGTGTGCCGGAGCGGTGCTGTTCGGACTGCTCGCCCGCGCCGTCGACGATCCGGTCGACCGAGCGTTCGCGAACGTCGCGGCCGAGGGCATCTTCGGGCTCGTGATGCCGATCGCGGCGCTCGTGGTCGGTGACTCGGTGCTCGGTTCCGAGGTGCGCGCAGGAACGTTCCACTTCACGTGGCTGTCGCCGACACCCACGTGGCAGATCGTGCTCGGTCGTTGGTTGGGCGGCTCGTTCGTGGCGCTGGTCACGATCGCCCCGTCGTGCGCCCTTGCTGCAGTCGTCGCCGGCACTCCCGACAGCGCCGGCCCGGCGTTCCTCGCCGCCGTGGTCGGGAGCGCGGCGTACGTGGCGCTGTTCATCGCCATTGGATGCCTCACCCAGCGAACGGCGGTGTGGTCGCTGGCGCTGGTGTTCCTCATCGAGCGGCTGCTGGGCGCGGCACTCACCGGCATCGCCCAGCTCTCGCCGACATGGGAGTCGCGGGCGATCTTCGTCGGCTACCTCGACAACCCCCCCAACCGTCTGGTGCGCGATGGGATCCCGCAAGGCGGCGATGCCGTGGTCCGGCTGGTGATCGTGACGATCGTCGCGTTGGTGGTCGCCAACTGGCGGATGGGCCACCTCCGCCTCTCGGGTGCCGCCGACTGAGGAGTGACAACCGGTACCTCCTGGCCATCGACGTCGTAGTCCGGACAGTCACGCGGAAAGGACTGTGCGTGAGCTGGCTGAACAACATGGAAACCGATCACGAGGCGCTGCTCGAGGCCATCGTCGACGCGCTCCCCGAACCGTTCTTCCTGCTCGACCGCGATGGTCGCTACGTCGCGGTGCTCGGCGGCGTCGACAACGAGCGTTATCACGACGGACGGAACCTGGTCGGCAAGCGCATGCACGATGTCCTCCCGACCGCGACAGCCGACAAGTTCCTGAAGCGGGTTCACGAGGCACTCGACACGGGGCTCGTCGTGTCGTACGAGTACGAGCTCAGTAGCGACGATGTCGACGGTGTCGAGCGGCGCGAGGGTGTCCCGGACGGCCTCTTCTTCGAGAGCCACGTCGCCCCGCTGCCGCCGACCGAGGGTCGCGCCGACATGGTCGTCTGGATGATCCACAACGTCACCGAAACCACACTCGCGATGCGACGGCTCGAGCAGCAGCAGGACGTGCTGGAGGAGCAACAGGAGGAGCTCGAGCGGCTGGCCCGCACCGACCCACTCACCGGTCTTCTCAACCGCCGCAGCTTCTTCGCCGAGGCGTCGCGGGAGCTGCACTGGGTGCAGCGCACCGGAAATCCCGCCGTGGTCATCTCGTTCGATCTCGA
>DASUEW010000505.1:0-3477 GCA_036274875.1 Ilumatobacteraceae bacterium | reverse complement strand
GGTCAGGGGCTCGAAATAGAGTCGGTCCGCGGTGTCATAGTCGGTGGATACCGTTTCCGGATTGCAGTTGACCATGATCGATTCATAGCCCGCTTCCTTCATCGCGTAGGCGGCCTGCACGCAGCAGTAGTCGAACTCGATACCCTGGCCGATCCGGTTCGGGCCCGATCCGAGGATCACCACCTTGCGGCGATCGGAGGGCCGCACCTCGCTCTCGTCCTCGTACGTCGAGTAGTGGTACGGCGTCGCGGCCGCGAACTCGGCGGCGCAGGTGTCGACCGTCTTGTACGTCGGCACCACGCCGAGCTCTTCCCGCGCGGCGCGGATCGCGAGCTCGTGGGCGCCCCACAGGTAGCCGAGCTGGGCGTCGGAGAACCCGAGTCGCTTGGCCCGACGGAACGCCCGGGTGTCCATGCCTTCGAAGCCGATCTCATCCAAGGCGGCCCGTTCCTCGGTGATGATCTGCATCTGGTCGATGAACCACGGATCGATGCTGCACGCCTCGTGGATGTCGTCGACCGACACGCCGCGGCGGAGGAGCTCACCGATCTGGAAGATGCGCTCGGGCGTGGCGATCGCGATCCGTGCCATGAGCTCGGCGTCGTCCGGCTCGCGGAGCTGTGTCTCGGCGGGATCGCAGTTGAGGCCCATCCGCCCCTGCTCGAGCGAGCGCAGCGCCTTCTGCAGGCTCTCGGGGAACGTGCGCCCGATCGCCATCACCTCGCCGACGGACTGCATCTGGGTGCCGAGGATGCCCGTCGTGCCGGGGAGCTTCTCGAACGCCCAGCGAGGGATCTTGGTGACGACGTAGTCGATCACCGGCTCGAAGCACGCCGGCTGGTGCCAGACCTTCTGATCGTCGAGATGCGACCCGGTGCCCGGATCGCGTCGTTCAGAGGCGAACATCGGGTTCGGCACGGCGGCGGCGCCAGCCGCTTCGCCGGCCGCATAAAGAACATCGTTCGGGATCTCGTCGAGGGTGTAGCCCACGGCGAGGCGGGCGGCGATCTTGGCGATCGGGAAGCCGGTGGCCTTGGATGCCAGCGCCGATGACCGCGAGACGCGCGGGTTCATCTCGATGATGACCTGGCGTCCAGTGGCCGGTTCCACGGCGAACTGCACGTTCGATCCGCCGGTCTCGACGCCGACGCGCCGGATGCAGGCGATCGCCGAGTCGCGCATCTGCTGATACTCGACGTCGGTGAGGGTCTGCTGCGGCGAGACGGTGATCGAGTCGCCGGTGTGCACGCCCATCGGGTCGACGTTCTCGATCGAGCAGATGATCACGCAGTTGTCGGCGCGGTCGCGCATCACTTCGAGCTCGTACTCCTTCCAGCCGGCGATCGACTCCTCGACCAGGATCTCGCCGATCGGGCTCGACGTCAGCCCGTTGGCGGCCATGCGCTCGAACTCGTCGGGCGTGGCAGCGATGCCGGTGCCGCGCCCGCCGAGGATGTACGCCGGGCGGATGATCACGGGCAATCCGATGTCGGCGACGACTTTGCGCGCCTCGTCCATGTCGCGGGCGGTCCCCGAACGCGGCACGTCGAGCCCGATCTCGACCATCGCCGACTTGAACTTCTCGCGATCCTCGGCCGTGGCGATCGCGGTTGCGTCGGCGCCGATCATCTCCGGACGGCCAGGCACTCCGATCAGCCCGCGTTCGTACAGCTCCATCGCCACGTTCAACCCCGTCTGGCCGCCCAACGTGGGCAGGACCGCGTCGGGCTGCTCGCGTTCGATGATCGCTTCCAACACCTCCCACGTGAGCGGCTCGACGTACGTCGCGTCGGCGAAGTCGGGGTCGGTCATGATCGTCGCCGGATTCGAGTTGGCGAGGATCACGCGGTAGCCCTCGTCGCGCAGCACGCGACAGGCTTGGGTCCCCGAGTAGTCGAACTCGCACGCCTGTCCGATCACGATCGGGCCCGACCCGATGATCAGGATCGAGTGGATGTCGGTCCGCTTCGGCATCAGGCGAGCACCCCACCGTCGAGCGCCCCGCCCTCGAGCAAGTTTGCGAACTGCTCGAACAGGTACCTGCTGTCGTGGGGTCCGGGGCCGGCCTCGGGATGGTGCTGGACGCTGAACGCTCGCTCGCCTGTGACCTGCATCCCCTCGCACACGCCATCGTTCAGGTTGACGTGCGTCATGTCGGCGAGGCCGCCGAGCCCGTCGGGGTCGACGGCGAAGTTGTGGTTCTGGCTCGTGATCTCGATGTGTCCCGTCACCAGGTTCTTGACCGGGTGGTTCCCGCCGTGGTGGCCGAACGGCAACTTCACCGTGCCGGCTCCGATCGCCAGGCCGAGCAGTTGGTGGCCGAGGCAGATCCCGAAGACCGGCACCGCGCCGAGCAGCCCGCGAATCGCCTCCACGGCGTACGGCACGGTCGTCGGGTCACCGGGTCCGTTCGACAAGAAGACGCCGTCGGGCCGGCGGGCGAGGACATCGGCGGCCGTCGTCGACGCCGGCACGACCTCGACCCGGGCGAAGCCGCTCAGGTTGCGCAGGATCGTGCGCTTGATGCCGAAGTCGTAGGCGACCACCAACGGCCGCGACGCGTTGGTCTCGTCGTCTACGCCGTCGACCGTGTACGGCCGATCGGTGGTGACCTGGGCGACGAGGTCGACACCGTCGGTGCCCGGCTCGGCTCGCGCTGCCGCCAGCAGCTCGGCCTCGCCGACCGTGCCGAACGCGCCCGGCAGTGCGCCGGTGTCGCGGATCAGCCGGGTCAGCCGGCGGGTGTCGATACCACCGATTCCTGGCACGCCGGCGCGCCGCAACATCGAGCCGAGGTCGCCCTCGGACCGGTGATTGCTGTGGCGACGGGCGAGATCGCGCACGATGACGCCTCGGCAGAACGGCCGCCGCGACTCGTCGTCGGTGCGGTTGATCCCGCAGTTTCCGATGTGTGGGTACGTGAACGTGATGATCTGGCCGGCGTAGCTCGGGTCGGTGATGACCTCCTGATAGCCGCTCAGCACCGTGTTGAACACGACCTCGCCGGTGGCAACTCCCGTCGGTGGATCGGCGCCGAGCATCTCGCCCTCGAACACGCTCCCATCAGCGAGCACCAACGCCCCGAATCGGATCGCCCCCGTCGTCGCGGCGTTCATCCCACCCCCCTCCGTTCTGTCTGCTTCAACGGGCGTCTGGCTTCCGATGAAGCAGACAGAACGGGAGAGCTGTGCATGATCATACGTGATTCAGCATATCCATTCATCGTTGGGCGGCTCCATCGACGACGACCGGGTCGCCCTGGAACACCGTGTGGCGGATCCGGCCCCGCAGTTTCTTGCCCACGTACGGCGTGTTACGGCTCTTGCTCGCCAGGCGCGCCGGCTGGACCTCCCACTCGATGTCGGGATCGAACACGGTGAGGTTCGCCGGCTCACCTGGAGCGACCGGCCGGCCGTGCCGATCGGCGAGGCCGGCGATCGCCGCCGGCTTCCACGACAGCGAGGCGACGATGTCGAT
>DASUEW010000504.1:0-6452 GCA_036274875.1 Ilumatobacteraceae bacterium | reverse complement strand
TCGCCGGTGTCGGTGACACAAACAGGGGGTTTCGGGCGGTCAGGACCGACCGGCTCGGAAGAGGTCGCGCAGGAGCGCGATCTCGGCTCCGTGGTGCGTGACCTCACGCTGGGCGTGGAGGGCCAGGGCGAGCACGGTGCTGTCGGCGTACGGTCCCCAGCCCTCGCCGAGAGCCTCGAACAACCGGTCGGAACCACCCTCGGCGAGACCCTCCTGGAACGTGCGCCACGCACGCTCGAGCAGATCACACGCCTCGCCGGGTTCGAGCACCCAGGCAGTGCCGGCAAGCCCGGTGCCCGTGCGGTTGAACGCACGGGACGAGTAGCTGTCGAGACAGTCGACGGCGACATGCCACATCCGCCACGCGATCGTGGTCAGCGGCGCCGGATCCGCCTCGGTGTCGTGCTCATCAACCGACGCACCCGTGTCCGGATCCGCTCGGACGGTCCAGCAGCCGGCCGCCGGCTCCCAGAGGTACTCGTCGACCGTGAGTCCGTCGAGCCGATCGCTCAGCTGCGACCATGTCTGGTCGAGGCTGTCGAGCACGTCATCGAGCACGATCAGCTCGACGACTCGTTCCATCGGCTCATCTTCGCGCTGTCCGTCATCACGCCCGACCAACCGCGCGATGTCCGTGGTCGCGCCGGTCGTGGTCACGTTCGTTGGTCAGCCGTCGGACGACCTGTTCTGGTCAGAATCACTGCCGTTCGCCTCGTCGTGGGCCGCTGTCCGCACATGGAGGTACTCCATCAAGCCGCTGATCTCGAGCAGGCGCAGCACTGGTCGGCTCGAGCCACTCAGCACCAGGCGACGTGCCTCCGCCTCGGCTCGCTGGTGAGCCTCCACGAGCACACGAAGCCCGCTCGAGTCGACGAATCCGACCTCCGAGAGATCGATCACCACCTCGTCCTCTGCCCCCGGCAGTGGGTCGAGGTGTCTGACCAGGACAGTCACGGAGTGTGCGTCGATCTCACCCCTCAGATGCAGTCCGGCTGGTGAGGTCGTGATGTGCAGCGCCCCGTCGGTCCCAGTCATGGGTCGCCACGCTACCCAGCACCGGCTGAGCTTGCCGACGCCAATCCGTTGTTGGGCCCTGACGTCCCGGCGTGCTCGAGCACGGACTTGGTGCGCTCATCCGTCGCCGTGGACCTGGCGAGGGCGACGATCGTGACGTCGTCGGTCGGGCTCCCGACCCGGAACTCGTCGACCAACCGGACCAACGACTCGACGATCTCGTCGGGACCAGCTCCCTCGCCGAGGCTGGTCTCGATGCACTCGTGCAGGCGTCTCTCGCCGAGTCGGGATCGGTCCTCGCCCCGCGCCTCGGTGAGGCCGTCCGTGTAGACGACGAGGGTGCCTCCGGGCGGGATCGCAACCGCCTCCGTCGACCACGACGACTCGAACGGTCCGATGAGTGGTCCGCTGTGCGGGAGCTCGACGGCGATCCCGTCGTGCAGGACGAGACCCGGCGGATGCCCGGCGTTCGCCCAACGGCATTCCCCGGTCGCGACATCGACGACGGCGACGAACGCAGTCACGAAGTCGTCGACCGCATCGTCGTGATGCTCCCGGGCGAGCCATCCGAGGGCGCCGCCGGGCGAGAGCCCGGTACGCAAACCTGACCGCAGCTGGGCTTTGGCCTTCAACGCGCTCAATGCCGCCTGCGCGCCATGGCCGGTGACGTCGATGACGACGATGTACATCGTGCGCTGGTCGATCAGTCCGGTCTCGTAGCAGTCACCGGCGACGAATCCCTCAGCGGCGCGCAGCCTGGTCGCCAGGCTCCAGCCGCTCGGGGTGACGGCGCGCTCCTCGGCGAGCTCGGAGCGGACCTGGAGGGCGAGCACGGCACTCTGCTCGAGCCCCTGGTAGGCGCGTATCGCGCGGTCGCGTTCGTCGGACAAGGACCGTTGCATCGAGTCGATCGCGCCGGCGAGGTCGCCGAACTCGGCGGTGTCGAATGACGGCATCGCGGCGACGTGCCCACCGGCGATCGACCGTGCCGCCGTGCTGATCTCGGCGAGCGGTTTGGTGACCCAGCGGCGAAACAGCCAGATCGCCAGGGCGGAACATGCCAATGCTGCGCCGAACACCGTCAACAACCCCACGACGGCGTAGCCGGTGACGAGACTGAGACGATCTTCCGCGTCGCCGACCTCGGCGCTCACGGAAGCTGCCAGATCGTCGAGCGCCGCACGCACCTCCTCGGAGCGGACACCGGCCAGATCGATCAGTGCCGGATCGTCGTCGAGGCCATCCTGGCGCCGTTCGATCTGCGGCTCGGCAGCATCCGCCCGCCACGATCGCGCGGCCACCCGGACGTCGTCGAGATGGGCTGCCGCCCGCTCGACGAGTTCCTCGCTGGCCCCGATGCGCTCGAGCGCCGACAGCTCGCGAGAGAGCCCGTCCCGATACAGCTCGAGTAGCTCGTCGTCGCCCGAGCGCAAGTATCCGTTGACCCCACTCTCCTGGTCGCTCAGCGCGAGTCGGAGGTCGGCGACGTCGAGGCGCAACAGCCGGACCACGCCGCGCTCCTCGACCGACTGGTTCCACGCACGGACCGTGAGCCCGGCGAGGACCGAGCTGACCAGGAACAACACGAGGTACACCACCGAGACGACCGACAGTCGCGTGCTCAGCCGGGTCCTTCGACGCGGCTCGCGATCGCCCCCCTCTGCCACGCGTGGAAGCGTACGCGGGATCAACGCCGTCGGAATTCGGCGCCAAAGCCGCCGCCCCTCACAGATGATGGCCGGCCACGCGCGGAACGACCCGCTCATCCTCGCTGGGGGCAGGAGTGCGGGTCGTTCCGAAACGACGACTGTTTTGAGTCGGTCGCCGCTGGGGGGATCTGATGTCAGACGATCATGCGGCGTCGACGGCGCTCACGCCACGCGGAACCGGGCGATCGATGTCGTCGATCGCGTCGTTGCCGGAGTGTCGGCGGCGCTTGGCGAGCACGAAGCACGTCACGACGACTGCGGCGCCCGAGACGGCGAGCACGGGGTGCCGCCTTACGGCGGCAATCGCGCCGGGAGCAACGCTCCACGCCTTGCGAGCGCCCCGTACGGTGCTGTCGGCGATCACGCCCGCGGCGCTGCCGCCGACGTCGATCGCGGCACCGGCGATGTCGCCGAGTGACTCAGTGGCGTCGGCGACCAGATGACTCGCGGTGTCGAGCCCGCTGCCGGCGGCCGCAGCCACCGAACCGAGCAGTTGAGAGGGAAGCGTGGTACTCATGAGGGTTCCTCGTCGCTGACTAGGGATCGGACGTGACGGATCGGACGTGACAGATCAGACGCGCCGG
Source organism: Ilumatobacteraceae bacterium (assembly GCA_036274875.1). Taxonomy (GTDB): domain Bacteria; phylum Actinomycetota; class Acidimicrobiia; order Acidimicrobiales; family Ilumatobacteraceae; genus JALOLG01. The sequence goes on along the minus strand of DASUEW010000504.1, from coordinate 3,145 downwards.
CGGCCGAAGATGAAGAGCAAGAGGGCGATGATCGCCAGGACGATGAAGATCGTGTACAGCATGGGCGGTGACTACCCGCGCACGCCGATGCCTAAACGTGGAGTCGACGGAATCACAACATTGCACCACGAAGCGTCACCGAATTGTCACGGTGGGTCACAGCGCGATTCGTTGGGTTCGAGCCGCAACGGTTGACCAGCGAACGCGATGGGTACGCGAACCCGAAAAGCCCCACGAAAGTACGCCGATCGACACGGAGCAGGTTAGGTTTCGATCAGATGTCCAGCACAGGTGAAGTCATCACCCTCAGCCTTCCGCTGTCGGCTCGGCACGCCTCGACCGTACGCGTCGTCGCCGCGTCGTTGGCAGCCGATTGTGGGTTCAACATCGACGAGATCGACGATCTCCGGCTCGGGATCAACGAAGCGGTTTCGATCATGACCGACATCGATGCGCCGGCCGACGCCCGACTGATGGTCGAGTTCGCGGTACGACATTCGACGATCGCCGTCGCCGTACGCCGCTCCGAGGTCGTCGGGCTCGACCGCGCTGAGCCGATCGACGAGCTCGCCCGCCGGATCCTTGGCGTCGTCGTGGATTCCTTCGAGATCTCCGACGGCTCGTTCCTGCTGTGGAAGTCGGCCACACCGGCGACGCCGACCACGTTGGCCACGCCGACCACGTAGCGATGGTCGAAGTCGACGACGACGAGTTGTTCGCCGAGTTCCAACGGAACCCTCGGCGCAGTGTGAGGAACCAGATCGTCGAACGCCACCTCGGCCTCGCGGTGCACATCGCGCGCCGGTTCAGCCCTTCGACGATCGGCGACGAAGACCTTCAGCAGGTGGCGATGCTCGCGCTCGTCAAGGCCGTCGATCGGTACGATCCGACGATCGGGAGCGCGTTCTCGGCGTTCGCCGGGCGAACGATCGAAGGTGAGATCAAGCGTCACTTCCGCGACAAGACGTGGTCGGTGCGAGTGCCCCGCAGTGCCAAGGAGCTCCACCTCGCGGTGCGTCGCGCGAACGACGAGCTGACACAGAGGCTCGGCCGATCGCCATCGGTCCCCGAGGTGGCCGAGCACCTCGGGATCAGTCGCGACGACGTCATCACCGGTCTGTCGGCGGCCGCCGCGCGCAGCGTCGGCTCGATCGACGCGTCGGCGACCGACGACGACACCGCGATCGATCGACGCGAGGCCATCGCCGATGTCGAGACCGGGTTTGCGAAGACCGACGACGAACGGGTCGTCGAGATGCTGCTCGACAAATTGCCCGAGCGTGAGCGAGAGATCGTGCGACTGAGGTTCTACGAGGACCTGTCACAGGCCGAGATCGCGGAACGGTGTGGCATCTCCCAGATGCACGTCTCGAGACTCTTGCGACGATCGTTCGACCAGATGCGACACAACCTCGACGACGAATAGCGGGTCAACGGCCGATTTCCTTCGTCACGGGCGAGGCACCTGCCGACGTCACGCTTGTCCTTTCCGCGGTGACGTTTGTTATGTCGGCGATGCGGGTAATTCGCTGCCAACGGGCCCGGCAGGGGTCCGATTCCCCTGAATGGGACCCAAAGCGTCCCGGAAGAAAGGAAGTGTGATGTACGCAGCAATTGGAGTCATCTTCGTAGTGGCCGGGGCCATCTTGACGTTCGCCGTCGAGAAAACGGTCGAAGGTCTCGACCTGGACGTCATCGGCTGGATCCTGATGGGTGGCGGCGCGCTCGCGCTGCTGATCGCCGCCATCCAGGGTGCAGGTTGGATGAGCATGAGCAACACCAAGCTGCACACCGAGCGCCACGTCACCGACGACGGGCAGCATTACGTCGAAGAGACCCGCACCGGCTGAACCGCCCTTGGGGCGTCGTCGACAGAACGGCACGACCGAGGTCGCGCCGTTCTGTCGCGTTTGGCCGGCGGCGACTGGAAATCGGAGGAACTTGCGTTAGCGCTTGTGAAGGAACCTCGGTTTGCGCTTGTTGCGCCGCGGGTAACCCCTTGATCACTCACCATGTCCTGGTCCATCCAGTGTCTCGAGATGTCATGAACCCAGCCAAGATCGAACTCGAACCGGCCTTCGAGAACGTCGCCACAGCTCGGCGATTCGTCGCCGACCGGCTCGATGGCATCGCGGCGAACGCCGGGATCGTGGACGACCTCAGGCTGGCGGCCAGCGAGCTCGTCACGAACGCGGTCGAGCACGGCGATCACGAACCGGTCGTCATCGAGGTCGCAGTGGATACTGACGTGGTGTCGCTGAGCGTCACCAGCCACAGCCCTCACGACCACGTCGCCCCGGTCTCGGACTGGGCCGTCGCCGATGCGAACGAGATCACCGGGCGCGGCTTGGGGATCGTCCGCACCCTCGCCGACGACGTGTTGGTGTCGCGCGGCGGCGGTCTCTTGACGATCACGATCGAGCGCCGCCTGCCCTGAAGGCGCCTGCCTGGCGGGTGAAACCTGCCGGACGAGCCCCTGACGACGCGCCGGTACGATGACGTCATGGCTTCGATCGAGGCGAACGGCATCACCATCGAGTACGACGTGCGCGGGGAAGGCGAGCCGCTGCTGCTCGTGATGGGACTCGGCGCCCAACTCATCGACTGGCCCGTCGACTTCGTCGACCTGCTGGTCGCGGAGGGGTTCCAGGTGATCCGATTCGACAACCGCGACGCCGGTTTGAGCACCGAGTTCGACTGGATCCCACCTTCGCGTGCGCGCTCGGCCGCGGCGCTCCTTGCCCGGCGCCGACCGAAGGCCGGCTATCTCATCGCCGATATGGCCGACGACGCCGCCGCACTGTTGGCCGCGCTCGGAGTCGGGCCGGCGCACGTCGTGGGTGTCTCGATGGGTGGGATGATCGCCCAGACGATGGCGTTCGAACATCCGGATTCGGTGCAGAGCCTCACCTCGATCATGTCGAACACCGGCAACAATCGCCATGGCCTGCCGCACAGGCGAGTGTTGTACAAGTTGTCGCGGCTTTCGCCACCAACCATCGAGGACGCCGAGGAATCGACGCTGACGATGTTCCGCCTCGTCGCCGGCCCTGCCGCTGACGAGGAGCTGTTCCGCCAGCTGGCGCGTGCCAGCCTCGAACGCAGCTTCCGGCCGATGGGCGTCCTGCGACAGACAGCGGCGATC
>DASUEW010000503.1:0-2371 GCA_036274875.1 Ilumatobacteraceae bacterium | reverse complement strand
TCTTGGTGCGTCGGCGTGAGCGTTCCCGCATCGCGAACGCCGCCGGCGACGCCGACGTTGTCGAGCATGTCGAACAGTGATGGGAACGAGGAACACAGCATCACGCACCGCCGGCACCCGTCGCACACGCTGAACACCCGTGTCAGCTCGTCGCGCACGTCGGCCTCGTCGAGGTAGGCGTCGTGCCCCGGTTCGTACGTGATGGTCACTGGTCCACCATGTCACGGATGCGAGGTCACGGATGCGAGCGGCCGGGGAACGCATGGATGGCACAGATGGCATAGATGGCGCGGTCAGCGGCGCCCAGACCTAGCATCGACGGGATGGACGTTGCCGCGTTCGACCGCACCCGGATGCTCGAGCGACTCCGCGACGAGGAGTTCGACGTGCTGGTGGTCGGCGGCGGGATCAGCGGCGCCGGCGTCGCCCTCGACGCTGTGACACGAGGACTTCGTACGGCGCTCGTAGAGCGCGACGACTTCGCCAGCGGGACCTCGTCGAAGAGCTCCAAGCTCGTCCACGGCGGTCTGCGGTACCTCCAGAACGGCGATGTGCGTCTCGTGTACGAGGCGCTGCACGAGCGTCAGCGGCTGCTCAACAACGCTCCGCACCTCGTCCGCGTGCTGCCGTTCATGATCCCCGTGCTCACCAAGGACGGTGTCATCTCGCGCAAGATCGCCCGCGGGCTCGGGACGGCGATGTGGATGTACGACCTGACGGGTGGTTGGAGGATCGGCAAGCGGCACCGCCGGCTGGGTGCCGACGCCGCGTTCGAGCACCTTCCGACGATGCCGCGCGAGCGTCTCGCGTCGGCCTACCTCTACTACGACGCCGCCACCGACGACGCCCGCTTGACGCTCGCCATCGTCCGTACGGCCGCCCGCCACGGGGCGGCGGTCGCCAATCGCAGCCGCCTCACGTCGTTCACGCACGACGGGGCCGGCCGGATCGACGGCGCCGTGGTCGACACCGGCGGTGCGGAGCTGACGATCCGCGCCCGCGTCGTCGTCAGCGCGACCGGTGTCTGGACCGACGAGGTCCGCGAGCTCGACGAGAAGACCGACCCCGACTCGATCCGGCCCGCGAAGGGCATCCATCTCACGGTGCCGTGGGACAAGGTCCGCAACGACATCGCGGTCGTCATCCCGGTGCCACATGACAAGCGCAGCTTGTTCGTGGTTCCGTGGGGGCCGAAGTCCGACGGCACGTACGAGCACACCTACATCGGCACCACCGACACCGACTACGACGGCCCGCTCGACGATCCGCGATGCACGGGCGACGACGTCGCATACGTGCTCGCAGCGCTCAACCACTCGGTCACGACCGGTGTCACCGCCAGCGACGTGACCGGTCAGTGGGCAGGACTCCGACCCCTCGTCAAGGCCGCTTCGTCGGGGCGCACGGCCGACCTCTCACGCGGTCACCAGGTCGCGTCGAGCGACGCCGGTCTGATCCGGATCACGGGTGGCAAGCTCACGACGTACCGCGCGATGGCCGACGACACGGTCGACGCCGTGCAGCACGCACTCGGTGTCCGCGGCCGGTCTCGCACCAAGAAGCTGAAGCTGATCGGCGCCGACGGCTTCAAGGCTCCGCCCCCGGGCAGCGCCGACACCCACCTCGCCGGCCGGTACGGCACGGAGACCGCCGAGGTCAAGGCGTTGATCGCCTTCGACCCTTCACTTGCCGAGCCGTTGGTGCCCGGTCTGCCCTACCTTCGAGCCGAGGCCGTCCACGCGGTCCGCCACGAGATGGCGACCACCCTCGACGATGTGCTCGCCCGACGCACGCGCGCCCACCTCTTCAACCGCAGTGCCAGCCTCGCTGCCGCGCCCGCCGTCGCCGCGCTCGTCGGTGCCGAGCTCGGATGGGACGCTGACGAGATCGAGCGCCAGGTCGCGAACTACCGACGCCTGTGCGAGTCGGAGGAGCACGCGTCAGCCGTCACCGAAGCCGACCTGCTCGCCGAACATGCCTGATCGCACGTGTCGCTTCACTCCGGTGCGATCTCGGCGATGACGACGACGCCGACACCACCGATCGAGCTGACGGGATCCGGCCAGCGCCTCACCGGCGACGTCACGCCGATTCGACAGTCGCTGCTCGACCGGTTGTCCGCGATCTGCGAGACGATCACCAACGCCGAACCCGTTGCCGAAGCCAGTCGCGATTGGTGGCCGCTCGCACTGCACTGGTCGCTCGCCGGGATGGTCCCCCGCCTGGCCGGCGCAGTCGTGCGACCGACGACCACTTCCGAGGTGGCGGCGGTCCTCGCCGCCTGCGACGAGGCGCGGATCCCTGTCACCGCGGCCGGTGGTCGGAGTGGGGTGTCCGGGGCCTCGGTACCGATCCACGGCGGCGTCGTGCT
>DASUEW010000502.1:0-2449 GCA_036274875.1 Ilumatobacteraceae bacterium | reverse complement strand
TTAGTCGTTCTTGGGCTCGTCGTTCTTGGGTGAGTCGTTCTTCGGGTTGGATCGTTTCGGGATCGCGCGGATCATTCGGTGAGCGCCGCGCCGCCTGAGAACTGGGCGAGGCGGAACACGACGAACTCGGCCGGCTTCACCGGAGCGACGCCGATCTCGCACGTGACCTGGCCGGCGTCGATGAACTCCGACGGGTTGGTCTCGTCGTCGCACTTGACGTAGAACGACTCGCCCGGTGTCGCGCCGAACAACGCTCCGTCGCGCCACTGGCGGACCAAGAACGCGGAGATCGTGCGCCGGATGCGCTGCCACAGGTCGTAGTCGTTGGGCTCGAACACGACCCACTGCGTGCCACCCATGATCGATTCCTCGAGGTAGTTGAACAGGCGGCGGACGTTGATGTACCGCCACGCCGGATCCGACGACAGCGTGCGGGCACCCCACACCCTGATGCCCCGACCGGGGAACGAGCGGATCGCGTTGATGCCGTTCGGGTTCAACAGGTCGTGCTCGCTGCGGGTGATGTTCGTCTCGAGCTGGATCGCGCCGCGCACGACCTCGTTGGCGGGCGCCTTGTGGACGCCTCGCGTCGCGTCGCTGCGGGCCCAGATGCCGGCCATGTGACCGGACGGCGGTACGAACACGTTCTGACCGGTGGCGGGGTCGAAGACCTTGAACCACGGCCAGTACAGGGCAGCCTGCTTCGAGTCGTAGCCGACCTTGTCGACGCGCCACTCCTTGATCTGCTGAGCGTTGAGCCCCGGCGGCGGGTCGAGGATCGCGAGGCGATCGCCCATCAGCTCGCAGTGCGAGATCATGGCGAGCTGGACCGCCTGGACGCCTTCGAGGTCGATCAGGCGCTGCTGGTATGCCGCCATCAGGTCGGGCACCGAGAGCATCGTGATCTCCTCGACGGCCTCGAGTCCGCCGAAGCCGGTACGGTCGGCCGAGTCGCCGACGTAGTCGTCCGGCGACAACCGTGCAGGCAGCGTCGCCGCCTCGCCGCCACCGGCGAGGCTGACCGTCGTCCCGCTCGGTGGGCGGCGCTGGATCGCACCGCGGACCGACGTCTCTTCGACCTGGATCAGGTTCGAGTTGGCGTTGACGATCGTCGCCACGTTCTGGCGGCCGCGGCCCGTGACGAGGTTGTCGAAGCTCTCGAGCTCCTGGTCGCCACGCTTCACGACGAGCTTGAACGCCTCGCCCTCCTCGCCGCCCTCGGACGCATCGTGGACCTCGACCGTCAACCCGTTGCCGGCTCCGCCCGACTCCTTCGCCGAGACCACGTAGCCGGCGACCTCGGCGTCGCCGGCGCTCGGCAACTCGGCATGCGCCGGAACGAGTTGCGACGCCCCGGCGCCGTCGCCGTTGCCGCTGGCGCCGACGCGCACGATGTACGCCGAACCGCCGCCGTTGTTGAAGTAGCCGTACACGGCGTGGGCGAGGTACGAGCCGTCCATGAAGTCGCCGAACGTCTGCACGTACTGGGTCCAGTTGGTGACGAGGGTCGGGCTGTTCACGGGTCCGAACTTGGCCAGGCCGACGAACGCCGCCACCGACGTGGCGACACCTTCGATCGGGCGGGAGCCCGCCTCGACCTCTTCCACGTAGACCCCGGGCGACAGGTATTGGGGCATGCACGTCCTCCTTGTTGAGCGTTGTCGCGAGCGTGGCTCGACGCGCGTCCGCGTGCCCGGCTGCCAGGACCGCCGGAGGGGAAGCCGCAGATACCCGAAGGGGCAGCGCGTCCGGCCTTCACGTCACACCCGTCGTACGGGACGCTGGCCGGCGATGGGTGACGAGACCCCGGTCCTCGACGCGCCTGAGCGCGCGCCCACCGATACTCCGTCGCGATTCGAATCACATCCGGAGGCGGCGCCGACTGTCGGTGCCACGCTGCTCGAGGTCCAACGCCGCGCCGGCAACCGCGCCGCGATCGCCCTCGCCGACCGGATGGTGCAACGTGACCCGGCGGGTCCAGGCCAGCCGGCGCATACCCACCCGCACGCCGACTCCGGCGGCGGGTCGGTCGACACCACGCCGGCCCCCGAATTCGAGGAGTACATCCCCCGCTCAGACGTGATCGAGGAGATCAACGCGCTCGGTTCGATCTTCGAGCAAGTGGCCGGGCTCCATTGGGACGAGGACGGCGAGCGCCAGGGCCTACCCGCCGACCTGTTCCGGCCATCGAACGCGCTACTGGTCACTCAGAACAAGCGCATCGTCTGTGACCGGTTCGGCAATCCGCTGACGATGGAGGACAACTCCACGCCCATCGGTTCACCAGGGTGGGCCATGCTCCTGCAGGTCACCTCGGGTCGGCTGTGGCAGCTCATGCACGCCGACGGCGTGATCCGGCGGGCCCTACCGGCCGGTACGGGCGGCCCTCTCCAGGGCGACTACGAGGCGTCCACCAGCGCGCTGATCTTCCGGATGCCCGACGCCGAGG
>DASUEW010000501.1:0-7292 GCA_036274875.1 Ilumatobacteraceae bacterium | reverse complement strand
GAGCTCGTCGAAACCACCCGCAACAGCATCGACATGTAACCGCGCCAAACCCCCGGAACTGTCTGCTTCGTTGGCAGCCGCCGGCCGTCTGAAGCAGACAGAACGGGAGTGGTCGCCGTTCACGTAGCCTCGGGTCCCATGCACGTGACGGTGTTGGGAGCCGGGTCGTGGGGGACGACCGTGGCGACGCTGCTCGCTGGCCGCCACCCGACGATGCTGTGGGCGCGCAACCCCGAAACCGCGGGCGAGATCGAGCGCGAGCACACGAACGAGACGTACCTGCCGGGCTTCCCGCTGCCGGAGAACCTGCTGGCGACCGCCGATCTCGAAAAGGCCGTGTCGCATGCCGAGCTCTTGATCGTCGGCGTCCCGACGACGGCCGTGCGCGCGACGCTCGAACAGGCGAGGAAGTGGATCCATCCGTGGATCCCCGTGGTCAGCTTGGCCAAGGGCCTCGAACAGGGCTCGCTGTTGCGCATGACCCAAGTCATCGCTGAGGTGATCCCTGGTCATCCGGCGGCCGCCCTCACCGGACCCAACATCGCCCGCGAGATCATGAGTGGTCAGGCGGCGGCGAGCGTGATCGCGACCGAGGATCTCGCAGTCGCGAGGGCGCTGCAGCACGTGATGCGCCGTGGAGTGTTCCGCATCTACACCAACCACGATGTCGTGGGCTGTGAACTGGGTGGTGCGCTGAAGAACGTCGTGGCGATCGCATGCGGCATCGCCCAGGGGCTCGGCGTCGGCGACAACACCCGCTCGATGGTGATGACGCGAGGGCTGGCCGAGCTCACGCGGCTCGGCGTCGCGATGGGCGGCGAGGCGGCGACGTTCGCTGGGCTCGCCGGCATGGGCGACCTCGTGACGACGTGCATCAGCCCGCACAGTCGCAACCGCACGGTTGGCGAGCAGCTCGGCGCCGGGCGAACGCTCGCCGAGATCACGTCCGAGATGAAGATGGTCGCCGAGGGTCTCAAGACCGCCGTGACCGCGCACGAGCTCGCAGAGAAGTACGAGCTCGACCTACCCGTGCACCACGCGATCTACCAGGTCGTAACCGGCGAGATGGACGCCGGGCACGCGTACCGTGGCCTGCGCCGACCGGCCGGCCACGAAGCCGAGCCTGGCTGATCAGGCGCCTGGTGGCACCTGCTCACCGGTGACGCGACGGTGAGATGGGCGGACCACACGGCCACATCGCTCCTGGTCACGGCCACCGATTCGGCGTAAGTTGAGGGCGAGACGTCGACTCGGCGGGCTGCCTGACGTGGTGGCCCCGAAGGGAGGCAGCGATGCGCCGGTACCTGGTAGTGGCTCACAAGACGTTGGGAGGTGCGCATCTTCTCGATGAGCTCCACCGACGTCGCGTGGAGGATCCGTACTGCACGTTCCATCTGATCGTTCCCGAGCTCCACCCCAACTGGCGCGGGTGGGGTGAGCACGACGTGTTGATCGCCGCGAGGGCAACGCTCGATCGGATGCTCGAGCGGTTGGCCGAGATGCGGATCGGTGCCACCGGTGAGGTCGGGGATGCGAACCCGGTGTACGCCGTCGGGGTGACGCTGCGCCGGGAGGGACGCGACGCCTTCGCTGGAATCATCCTGTCGACGTTGCCCAAGGGCATCTCGCGCTGGTGGCTGTTCGACGTGCCACGCCGCATGGCGGCGGAGTACCCCCACCTCCCGCTCACGCATCTGGTCGCCGAGGAGGCGCTCGTGACGAGCGGTGCCGCGCATCAGACACACGGCTGAAGGCTGGTCAGCACATCCAGTTGCAGGTTCACTCCTCGATCGTCGACCAGCCGACTCGGGGTGAGCGCGTCGATCATTCGAACGGTGGCACCTGCTCACCGGTGAGGCGACGCACGATCTCGGCCCCGATCGGCAGGGCGGCGGTGGCGGCTGGTGATGGCGCGTTCAGCACATGGAGGACCGCCGGATCGTTCTGCACGAACAAGAAGTCGTCGACCAGCCCACCGTCGCGTCGCACGGCCTGGGCACGGACGCCCGCTCCGGCACGCTCGAGGTCAGTCGCTCGGATGTCGGGGAACATCCGCTGGAGTTGCTTCACCATCGCCTTGCGCGAGAGCGATCTGTGCACCTCGCCGAGGCCGTACCGCCAGTGCTTCCTCGCCAAACGGAGCAGTCCGGGGTAGGCGAGCGTGCGAACGAGCTCACCCACTTTCACGACGCGCCACGAGTACCCCTCGCGCGCGAGGGCGAGCACGGCGTTCGGGCCGACGTGGACATGACCGTCGATCCCGCGCGTCGCGTGGACTCCGAGGAACGGGAACGCTGGGTCGGGGACGGGGTAGACCAGGCCGCGCACCAGGTCGGCGGCTGGAGCACGCACGTTCGAATACTCGCCCCGGAACGGGACGATCCGCACCTCCGGGTCGGCGCCGGAGGCCTTGGCCAACTCGTCGCACCGGAGCCCTGCGCACGCGACTGCCTGTCGTGCGAGCAGCTCGCCGCGCTGGCCACGGACGACAACACCGTCTCCCCGTCGGTCGATGCCGTCGACCGGATGGCCGGTCAAGATGTCGACGCCCGATTCGGCGAGCAACCGGCCGAGCTGTTGGGAGACGATCCGAAAGTCGCAGATCCCGGTCGACGGCACATGGACGGCGGCGATCGCGCGCACATGAGGTTCGTGAAGGGCGAGCTCGGCGACGGTGAGCTCGTTGACCTCGACGCCGTTGAGCCGACCTCGCCGAGCGAGCTCGGCCAGGCGCGGCAGCTCGTCGGTTGACGTGGCGACGACGACCTTGCCACAGACCTCGTACGGCAGGTCGTGAGCGCGGCAGAACGCGACCGTCTCGCGATTGCCCCGCACGGCGAGACTCGCCTTGAGGGTGCCCGGCTTGTAGTACAGCCCGGAATGGATGACATTGGAGTTGTTGCCGGACTGGTGCATGGCGAGCGCGGCCTCACGCTCGACGACGGCGATTCGGCGCGCCGGGTCGGCCCGGCGCAGTGCGAAGGCGGTGGCGAGCCCGACGATCCCGCCGCCGACGACGACAACGTCGTAGCGCGGCGTGCTGCTCATGCCGAATTATCGTTTGTGGGCGACCACCGGCGCGCGATCGAGCCATTCCGCGATCTCGTCGGGTGGCAGCCCAGGGCTCCAGAGGTAGCCCTGGCCGAGCTCACAGCCATACCGGTGGAGCGCGTCGAGCTGGACCTCGGTTTCGACACCCTCGGCAATCGCCGTGAGGTCGAGTGCCGACGCGAGGCTCAGGATCATCCGCACGATCGACGTGTCGTTCGGGTCGGTACCGAGGCCGTCGACGAACGACCGATCGATCTTGAGCACGTCGATCGGCAGTTGCTTGAGGTAGGTCAGTGACGAGTACCCGGTGCCGAAGTCGTCGATCGCCAGCCTCACCCCCATGTCACGGAGCGCCTGGAGCGTCTTGACCGACCGGTCGTCGTCGAGGATCAACGCCGTTTCGGTGATCTCGAGGTGGAGGCGCCCTGGCTCGATGCCCGCGGCGGTGAGAGCAGCGCGGATCGTGCCGACGAGCGAGGGGGTCGCCAGCTGTCGGGTCGAGACGTTGACCGTCATCCACAGGTCGACCATGCCGAGCTCGCGATGCCAGGCCCCGAGTTGACCGACGGCCTCGGCGATGACCCACGCGCCGATCTCGACGATGGTCCCGGTGTCCTCGGCCACCGGGATGAAATCGGCCGGGCCGACGCTTCCGAGTGTCGGATGATCCCACCGAAGGAGCGCCTCGAAGCCGACCGGCACACCGTCGGCCAGCGAGACGACCGGCTGGTACACGAGGCGGAACTCCGATCGCACGAGCGCGTGCCGCAGCGAGTTCTCCCAGACGAGGCGCCGCGTGGCTCGCTCGCGCAACGTCTCGTCGAACACCGTCGTCCGCGATCTCCCGCCCTCCTTGGACTCGTACATGGCCGAGTCGGCGTCTCGAAGGAGGGTTTCGCTGGTGTCGGTGTCGGTCGCATGCGCGACGCCGACGCTGGCCGTGAGGAAGAGCTCGTAGCCGTGGACGGCGATCGGTTGCTCGAACACGGCATGGACGCGAGCGGCGAGCACGTCGGTGTCGATTCGACCCGATGCGGCGTGCAGGATGACGAACTCGTCACCACCGAATCGCGCGATGAACTCGTCGGGGAACGCGCCGGCGAGCCGTTTCGCAGCGGCGCGGAGCACTTCGTCACCGGTCTGGTGGCCGATGCCGTCGTTGATCACCTTGAACCGATCGAGGTCGACGAACAGCACCGCCACCGCGCCACCGCGGGGTTCGCGACGCTGAAGGAGCTCGTCGAGCCGGGTGACGAGGAGCAGCCGGTTCGGCAGATCCGTCAACGTGTCGTGAAGGGCCAGCCGGGCGAGCTCACTCTCCGCGAGCTTGCGTTCGGTGATGTCGGTCGACACCCCGACGACGGCGAGGAACTGTCCGGCCAGGTCGTACACCGGCGTCGTGGTCATGAACACCTGGAGCAACGTTCGATCCTTGCAACGGATCCACAAGTCGCCGGTCCATGTTTCGCCGCGGTCGATGCAGGCGGAGATCTCGCGCATCTGCGTCTCACTGTCGACCGGCGGGACGACGTGCGGGACGTACTTCCCGACGACCTCGTCGAGAGTCCAGCCGTACATCCGCGTCGCCGCCTTGTTCCAGAACAGGATCCGTCCCAGGCGGTCGGTGCCGATGATCGACTGGCCGGCCGCGTCGAGCAGGTCGGCCTGGAACCGGATCGAATCCTCGGCAGCACGGCGGGCGGTGACGTCACGGTGGTTGATCACGATGCCGCCCACCGCCGGGTCGTCGAGGTGGTTGGTCATGCTGAACTCCAGCCAGCGGTCATCCCCCGTGACCAGGCGCACCCTGACGTCGGCGTGGAACGTCTCGCCAGGACGGGCGAGCACGTTGGCCAACACCACGTTCATGGTTCGGTGGTCGGTGTCGTCGAGAAGGTCGAACGTCATCCGACCTCGGGCGTCGACGAGCACGGATGCGGCGGTGATCGGAGGGTTCGCCTCGAGGACCATGCCATCGGGGTCCACGATGTGGTAGCCCTCGGCCGCGTTGGCGAGCACCAACTGGTGGCGGTGCTCGGCGGTCGCCGCGGAGCGCTGGGCGGCGACCCTGTCGGAGACATCGCGCACCGTCGACACCACCGCGTACGGTCCGTCGTCGCCGGCGCGGACCAGCGGAAGGGCGTCGACCTCGATCCACTTCAACCCTCCACCTGGCACGCGCATGCCGAGGACCTCGCCGAACGTCGGGTCTCCGGTCCTGATGCAGCGACGGCCCGGACGGTCCTCGACGGCGATCGCGACCCCATGCTCGTCGACGACGTCCCATGCGAGTCGCGTCGCGTTCTGTCCCGCCAGGCGTTGGAGGTCGTGCCCGAGGATCGTGGCGGCGGCGCTGTTGACGGTGAGCATGTTGCCAAGGCGATCCTGGACGAACACGCCTTCGCTGAGCACCTGGACGACACGGCGATAGTGGTTGCGGCTCCCCAGGAGATCGGCGTGGGATTCATCCGCGCGCTCGACGGCGGGCGCCCCGCTCGACTCGCCCAGCGCGATGTCATCGGAGATGGAGCGGTAGGGGACGTCCTCCTGCTCGCTCTCCATCGTCTCGATCTCCATGCGCGTCGGGGACGGATACAGACGCCCGTCGGGCTGCATATCGGCCGATCGCAGGGCCTGCTTGACGCCGACGCGCGTTATAACGCCCGGAAGCGGTTGTTCGGCGCAGACACGAGCGGTCTCAGCGGCCGGCTGCGGCGACGAAGTCGTCTGCGAACTGAGTCTGGTAGAGATCGGCGTAGCGGCCACCCGCCGCGAGCAGCTCGGCGTGCTTGCCGCGCTCGGCGACTCTGCCATCGTCGATGACGTGCATCGCGCTTTCGAGCGCAAACCACATGCTGACGTCGGTCACGTCGTGCCTTCTCTCTTCTCGCCCTTTGGCGTCGTGCAGCCGCGCTCGCGGAGCGGCGCTGAGAGCCAACGTACTTCTTCAAGTTCACTTGAGGTCAAGGGACGTGGGTCGTTGACGAGGCCGCGTCACGCCGTCGCTGACCCCGGCTCATCCTCGAGGATCGAGTGCGCTCGCCGGTGCCACAGGGGCGGGTCGGAGGGGATCCTCGCCAGACGTGAGTCGACGGTGCCGAAACGCTCGGTTGCGGCGTTCCAGTCTTCGTACGCGTCGGAGATCTCGTCGCGCGTACGGGCGACGAAGTTCCACCACATCAGCAACGGTTCATCGAGGGGAATCCCTCCGATCAGCAGTGCGCGCGCCGTGGCGGTGACCGTGAGCGCGAGCTCGTCGCGTCCCGTGCCGAGGTATCCAAGGCCACCGGGCTCGACCTCGCGGGCACCGACCCGCACCGCGCCCTCGACGACCACGAGCGCGTACTCCGCCTTCGGGTCGAGTGGCACCACACTCGTGCCGTGGTGGAGATCGAGGTCGGCCCCGACGTGGTCGCTGTCACGTCGGGCCGGCGACGTGACATCGCCGAGCTGACCGACGATGACGCTGCCGGCGCCGTTCTCGAGCTCGAGCACAGGCAGGACGGCGTGATGTTCGAAGACCGGTGGGCCGTCGCGTGTCGCACCGGGTTGTGCGACCCAGAGCTGAACTCCGTGGAGCACGCCTCGATACCCGCCGGTTGCCTCCTCCGCGTGCGAGACACCGTGACCCGCCGTCATCAGGTTCAGCTGACCCGGCCGGATCACCTGCTCGGATCCGAGGCTGTCACGGTGCAGGATCTCGCCCTCGATCACCCATGTGACGGTCTGCAACCCGATGTGGGGGTGCGGTCCGATGTCGACACCGCGCTGCTCGGTGACCATGGCCGGGCCCATGTGATCGACGAAGCACCACGCACCGACACTTCGCCGCGTTCGTTGCGGAAGCGCGCGGCGGACCCGCACTTCGCCGACCAGCGCGTCGTGGCTCGGTATGAACTCGATGCACGGGTGGTCCTCGGGTGGTGTGACTTCCGGGTCCGCCGGTGCGTCGACGGGTGTGACCGGGCCGCTCACGTCGCACGCACCGGGCCACGGGCGACACCTTCGATCGTCGTCACCGGTCGCATCAATCCGTTCCATCGCATCGGACAGTTCTAGCGCCGCTGCCTGCGGTGACGAGACCGCCGACGCTTCCGGCACGGTCACCGTCCACGCGACCGACTTCGCGTTCGACGACCTTCCGGAGGAGGTCGAGCCGGGCACCACGTTCGAGTTCGTCAACGATTCCGACGTCGAGCTCCACGAGCGCTGACCCGAACTGTCTGCTTCAAATGGCCCGT
>DASUEW010000500.1:0-4447 GCA_036274875.1 Ilumatobacteraceae bacterium | reverse complement strand
GCGCCGACAACAGACAACGCGCCCCGGCAACTCGCATCAGTCCGAATCTAGTCAGCTCCTCACTATTACGACGTCAGTGAGTGACTATGAAGCTAATCTCTGGCGATGGCAACCGGCGCCGGCACGGCGACGCGACCCCGAGCGGGACGACCACGTGGCACCCGGCCGACGCCACCGAACCTGGCCGAACACGTCTGCCTCGTGCTCGTGACGCAGGGCATCAGCCACGGGTGGGCGATCGGTACGTTGCTCGCCCCCGATGGCGAGCTCGGACGGATCTGGACGTTGAGCCGGCCGCTGACCTACCGCGCCGTCGACGGGCTGATCGAGCGCGGCTTGGTCGCCCGTCACGGCACGGCCGCCGGCGCCGGCCGCGATCGCACCGTTCTCGAGCCGACCGCCAAAGGTCGTCGGGCCGCCGCCGCGTGGCTCGACGAGCCGGTCGCCCACGTGCGTCAGATCCGCATCGAACTGCTCCTGAAGCTCTCCCTCCGCCAGCGCGCCGGCCTCGACATCGAGCCGCTCCTCGCCGCCCAGGAGGCGGTGCTCGTGCCCGCCATCGACGCCCTCACGACAACCGGTCGCGACGACGACCTCGTCGACCTGTGGCGCCGCGAGAGCGCTCGCGCGGCTCGTCGCTTCCTGGTGGCCGCGCTGGAGCTACGCCCTCCACATCACGATCCGGAACTGCGACCCGGGAGGCGATCCGAGATGCGACTCAGCGCTCGCAACCAACTCCGAGCCACCGTGGAGGTGGTCACCCACGGCGAGGTGATGTCGACGGTCAAGGTGGTGCTCCCCGACGGGCAGCACCTCACCGCGGCGATCACCAAGGATGCCGCCGTCGATCTCGACCTGGCGCGCGGCGACGACGTGCTCGTCGTCGTCAAATCGACCGAGGTGATGATCGCCAAATCGGACTGAAACCCCGGTTTGTGTCACCGCGATCGGCGACGTTCGCCGGTTGCGGTGACACAAACAGGTGTTGGAGGCGAATTCGGCGCGGGGCGGTCGCGGCGGTTGGTACGTTTGCTCTGCTAGGGGGCGTTCGGGCGGGTGGACCGAGGAGGTGAGTGTGGCATCACGCGAGAGCGTGATCAGCGCCAAGACGCGGATTCCTCGCGTGCGTGCTCTCCGACGCGACCGCATCGACGCCTTGCTCCGCCGCATCCGCGATGTCAGAGCGACGCTCGTCGTCGCACCAGCTGGATCGGGCAAGACCACCGCCCTCGCCCAGTTCGCGATGGTCACCGACGCAACCACGATCTGGCTCCGCACCGATCCGCTCGACGGGTCCGTCGAGCGGTTCGTCGCCCACCTCGACCACGGATGGGCGCGCGCGCTCGATCTCGAGGTCGCCGGCTGGGTGACGATCGACGATGCCATCCACGGGTTCGAGGCGGTCGACGACCGCCCGATCGTCGTCGTGATCGACGACCTGCACGAGATCCGCGGTCGACCCGCTGAGGCGGCCGTCGCTCGGCTCATCGTCGATGCGCCCGACCACATCGGTCTCGCGATCGGCACCCGCACGATGCCCTCGTTCGACGTGACCCGGTTGCGGCTGTCGGGCGAGCTGCTCGAGATCGGGCCGGACGACCTGCGCTTCCGCACGTGGGAGGCCGAGCGCCTGCTCGACGAGGTGTGCGGGCTCCGACTCTCGCCCGAGGACGTCGCTCGTCTCACCCAGCGGATCGAGGGGTGGGCAGCCGGGTTTCAGCTGTTCCATCTGGCGGTGCGGCACAAGCCCCCGGCCGAGCAGCGCCGCCTGATCGGTGTGGCATCGAGCCGCTCGTCGCTCGCCCGCCAGTACCTCACCCGCAACGTCCTGGACGCCCTGCCCGACGACCTGCGCAGCTTCCTCCTCGACACGTCCGTGCTCGGCGTCGTCAACGGTGCGCTCGCCGACAAGCTCCTCGCGCGGGACGGGAGCGACGCCGAACTGTGGCAACTCGAGGAGCTCGAGCAGTTCGTGATGCCGCTCGACGACGGGACGTACCGCTACCACGAGGTGCTGCGGTCGCACCTCGAGACCGAGCTCGGCCACCTCGTCGGACCGACCGCACTCACCGAGCGTTTCGCGCTCGCGGCCCCGCTGCTCGAGGACGCCGGGTACGAGAGCGAGGCCCTGCGCTGCCACGCGCGAGCCGGACACTGGGGCGACGTCAGCCGGCTCGCCGGCTCGGCAACCGCGGAACCGTTCGCCCGCTCGTTCGAGTGGCTCGACCTCTTACCGAGCAGCGTCGCCGACGACGACCCGTGGCTCGTGCTCGCCAGGGCACGGGCGTCGCTCGCCGCCGGCAAGTTCCGCTCGGCGATCGAGCACTACCAGCGCGCCTCGCGGCTGTTCGGCGACAGCGCCGACGGCGACTCGTGCCGGCGCGAACGGCTCGACATCGAGAGCTTTCTCGATCCGTTCGCGGCGGAGCCCGCCGGCTGGCTCGGCGAGCTCCGCCGCGGCCTGCGGATCGACCCCCGCGGGGCGGCGCAGCGGCTCGATCGACTCGACCTCGCCCAAGGTGCGGTCGCGGCCGGACTGCTCCACTTCGCCACCGGCCATGTCGAGGACGCCCGGCGGAGCTTCGACCGGGCCGTTCTGCACGATCCGGCACCGAGCTGGACCCTCGCCGCCGCCCGGCTGGGGCGCGCCTTGTGCGACGTCGCGCGAGACGGTGTGACCGCCGAGGTCATCGAGGAGATGGACTTCCTCGCCGATTCGCTCGACAGTGAGTGGCTGGCGCGCCTGGCCCGCATCGTCGTCGCCGGCATCGACCGGCGCGGCGGCGGCGACCGCGTCCGGCAGATCGCCGACCGCTGCGAGCTCGACGGCGATCCCTGGGGACGCATGCTCTGCGGGCTGTCGGCCGGATTGAGCCGCCTGGCGTCCGGAATGCCAGCGGCTGACGAGCTGGAACGCACGGCCGACATCGCGCGCCAGCACGGCGCGTCGTTGATCGAGGTGGTCGCGCTCACCGCGCTGGCGGCCGCCGACGCCGATCGCGTCGCGCCGCGAATGCTCCGTTCGCCGCACGTCCCTGACCTCCGAACGCACCCGCTCATCGCCCGGCTCGAGCAGCTGCGCGCGACGACCGCCGGCGACGATGACCGGCGCGCCACGGACGGCGTCGACGTTCCGATCGAGAACGTCGCGGTTGCTGGCGTGCCGATCGATGACGACAGATGGGCCGGCGACCGGATCGATCGACCCGACGTGGCCGTGAGGTGCCTGGGTGGCTTCGAGCTCGTCGTCGACGGCCGCCACGTCGACCTCAACGCGCTGCGCCCGCGGGCACGCGCGGTGCTCCACTTGCTCGCGACACACGCCCCGCGCCCCGTCCACCGCGACATCCTGCTCGCCGCCCTGTGGTCCGACAACGACGCCGATTCCGCGTTGCGCAGCCTGCAAGTGTCCGTGTCGTCGGTTCGCAAGCAGCTCGAACGCGCCGGTTGGGTGCGGTGCGTAGAGCGCGTCGGTGATGGCTACGCGCTGATCGTCGGTCCGAACGACATCGCCGATGTGCGGGCGTTCCGACGCGCGGTCGACGACGCCCGCCGGGCACACGGCAGCGGTGACCACCACCGGCTGGCCGCCGCCGCCCGCCATGCGCTCGACTGGTACCGCGGCGATCTGCTCACCGAGCAGGGGTCGGTGGACTGGGTCGTCGAGGCGCGCGACGCGCTCCGCTTGGCGGCCGGCGCGACGGCACGCCTGGCCGCGACTGCCGCCTTCGAGCGAGATGACATGGCCGAGGCCCTGACCATGGCCCAGCGCGGGCTGCAGCTCGACCGCTTCGACGACACGATGTGGAACATCGTCATCGGCGCCCACACCGCCCGCGGCGAGTCGGGCGCCGCAGCCCGTGCCCGCCAGACCTACGACAGCATTCTCGACGAGCTCGGTCTCGTCACTTCTTCTTCTGGAACTCCAACTCGGTGATGGGGCACACGGTCACGGCCGGGTCGGGGAAGCAGTTGACGACAACGGTCTCGACGCTTGCCACGTCGTCGGTCTCGAGCGCGACCTTCTGAAAGCCGTCGGTGTCCTCGAGCGTGGCGTTCACCTCGGTGATCGTGCCATCGGCACTGGTGAGGCGGAACAGCAGCTGGCGCGGCCGCGGATCCGGACGGACCACCTTGCCACCATCCTCTTGCTGGCCGGGGTGCACGAGCACGTGCTCGACGTCGGTGGGCTCGACGAACCCAACCGACACCGCAGCGGGGAGGGCCTCAGCCGGGGAGTCCGGGGGTGCTGTCCAGAACGTGAGCGTGTTGCCGTCGGCGACGTTGGCCGCCTCGCCTCCCGGCATCTCGCCCGACGACGTGATGCGCGCCGGGTCGACGGGGATGTTCGTGTACTCGGGGCTCACCGTGCGCTTGACCTTGTTGAAGCCGGCTGATGCGTTGTCGGTCAGCCAGTTGCGCAGACTCGGCACGGCCAACCCGGTCC
>DASUEW010000499.1:0-2534 GCA_036274875.1 Ilumatobacteraceae bacterium | reverse complement strand
GACGACGGTGGGTCGCTCGTTCGAGTCGTAGAGCGCGTCGCGCACGAGGCGCTCGAGGGTCGGGTTCTTCTCCTCGACGACGATGACCTCGGCGAGGCCGTGGGCGAACTCGCGCATCTGCGCCGGTTCGAGCGGAACGGGCATCAACAGCTGGAACAGCCGGATGCCGGCGGCGCGGATCGCGTCGTCGTCGCCGAGTCCGAGCAGTTCGAGCGATTCGCGAACCTCGACGTATGTCGTGCCGCACGCGGCGATGCCGATCCAGTCGTGCTCGCCGCGCACAGTGACGCGGTTGAGGCGGTTGAGCACGCCGTACTCGCGGGCGAGCTCGGCACGCACCTCGAAGAACTCACGCTCCATGTCGATCGAGTACGGCGTCATCAGGCGACCGTCCGGGTGGGGCACGAACGGCTTGCCGTCGACGATCATCGTCGGGATCTGGGGCACGACTCGGTCGGGGTGGACGTCGACCGTGCCGGTGCCGTCGGCGACCTGGCTGACGAGCTTGAAGCCCGACCACACACCGCACGAGCGCGACAGTGCGACGGCGTGACGGGTGAGGTCGAGCGCCTCTTGCACATCGCCGGGGAAGAAGACAGGCATGTGGAGATCGACCAGCGTGGCGTCGCTCGACGACGGCAACGTCGACGACTTGGCCCCCGGATCGTCACCGACCAGCGCGATCACCCCTCCGTGCTGCGACGTGCCGGCGAAGACGCCGTGACGGATGGCATCGCTCGCCCGATCGAGGCCCGGTGCCTTTCCGTACCACATACCGATCACACCGTCGTACGTGAAGTCCGCCAGCTTGCTCGCCAACTGGCTGCCCATCACGGCGGTGGCGGCCAACTCCTCGTTGACGCCGGGTTGGCACACGATCGGCAAGTCGGCGACGGTGCGGGCAGCGCGCTCGACCTCGTCGCCGAACGCACCCACCGGCGAACCCTGGTAGCCGGACACGAACGCCGCGGTGTCGAGACCGCGGCGGCGGTCGATGCGGATCTGGTCGAGTGGCAGCCTGGCGATCGCCTGGAGGCCGGAGAGGAAGACCCGGCCGTTCTCGAGGCGGTATCGATCGGCCAGCTCGTACTCGGCGAGCTGGGCCTGCTCGATCATGTCGGTCACTGACGACCTCCTCGGTGAGCCGATGCTGATCTCGTCGGTCCAGTCTTACCCATTTCCGGTGCGGGGGGCACCGGACCGGCGATGACCTGCCACGATGTCTGCCGTGATCGTCGTGGTGGGGGAGGCGTTGGTCGACCTCGTGATCGGGCTCGACGGGACGGTCAGTGCCGCGCTCGGTGGCGCGCCGTACAACACGGCGCGCACGTGTGGTCGGCTCGGCGCCACGGTCGCGTTCATGGGTGCCGTCTCGGACGACCGCTTCGGCACGATGATGGCGGCGCGGCTCGTCGACGACCGCGTGTCGACGGATCTCGTGCAGCGAGTGCGCGTCCCGACGACGCTCGCCGCGGCCGAGCTCGACGAGCACGGCGCGGCCACGTACCGCTTCTACACGGAGGCGACGTCGGCGCCGGCGCTGCGGCCGGCGGCGCTCCCGGCCGCGACCGAGACGCTGTTCGCGGGCGGCCTCGGGCTGGTGCTCGAACCGATGGCCGACACGGTGGTCGGCGTCGTCGAAGGCGTCGGCGACGACGTGATGGTGATGGTCGACGTGAACTGCCGTCCCGCCGTGATCGACGATCGCGACCGGTATCTCGGCCGCGTCGAGGCCGTGCTGGCACGAGCGGACGTGGTGAAGGTGAGCGACGACGACCTCGCGTACGTCTCGCCGGGTCTTCTGCCGAACGACGCGGCTCGCCGGCTGCTCACCGCCGGACCGCGCGCCGTGCTGCTCACGGCGGGCGGATCGCACGTCACCGTGCTGACCGCGCATGACGAGCGTGTCGTGCCGGTGGAGCCGGTGGACGTGGTCGACACGATCGGCGCCGGCGACGCCTTCGCGGGCGGGTTCATATCGTGGTGGTCGGCGTCCGGGAGGCGGCGCGCAGATCTGGCCGACATCGAAGGGCTGGTCGCCGCGGCGGCCGCCGCCAACCGCGTCGCCGGGATCGTGTGCACCCGTCGTGGGGCAGATCCGCCGTGGCGCCACGAACTGCCCGCCGAATGGGGTTGAGGTGCGGCGCCTGATCGGGATCACCGGGGCGCCCGGCGCCGGCAAGTCGACGTACGCGGCGCGGCTGGCGGAGGAGTTGGGGCCGGACGCGGTGGTCGTCCCGATGGACGGGTTCCACCTCGCCGGCCACCAGCTCGAGCGGCTCGGTCGCGCCGATCGCAAAGGCGCTCCCGACACGTTCGACGTCGACGGGTACGTGCAGCTCCTCGATCGGCTGCGCGGCGCGACGTCGACCGTGTACGCGCCCGAGTTCCGCCGCGATCTCGAAGAACCGATCGCCGGTGCGATCGCCGTCGAGGTGCACCACACGACGGTGATCACCGAGGGCAACTACCTGCTGCTCGACCATGACGGGTGGGAGCGCGTCCGCCCGCTGCTGACCGAGTGCTGGTACGTC
>DASUEW010000498.1:0-3728 GCA_036274875.1 Ilumatobacteraceae bacterium | reverse complement strand
GAACGGTCCGGTGCAGGTCGTGGGCAGCGACATCTACGGGCTTGACCGAGATGGGAACGGGGTCGGCTGCGAATGATGGCGTTGCTGGTCGGAGCACTCATGCTCGTGATTGGTTACCCGTTCGCTCTCGTGCAGCGGGAGCGCTGGAAGGCAGAGCGCTCGCGCATCGACGGGCGGCAGCTCGTCTTCACCGGCTCGCCCTGGGAGTTGTTCGGTAACTGGATCAAGTGGCTGCTGTTGAGCATCGTGACGTTCGGCATCTACATGTTCTGGGCGTGGCCCCGAGTTCAGAAATGGAAGTGGGAGCACACCGATCTCGCGTCACCAGATCCCGGGATCGCTCCGCCGCCATGGCCCGCTCCATCGCAGGGATGACCACGAGTGGCCCAACGGAACCTCGCAATCACGACGCTGCGTGATCGGGGCGGCGCACAGGGTGCGGGTCTGCCGATCACTTGATGAATATGTGACCCACTGTCAGTGCTGACGAAGGTACGGTCCGAGAGCGCCACTGTGCGGCGGCGGGTTCAGAAGCTATGAGGGCGGCGGTGTGAAGCGCCGAGGGTGAACACCGGAGGGGCAACCGGTGGCCCGTCATAGCGCTGACCGCTCGTCGCACGGTGGCGTCCAACAAACGTCAGCTGGCGGACGATCTCCGCGCTGGCGCGAGCTCGTCTCTCATGGACACACCGAGACCATTTTCGCTCGAGCCGACGCGTCCGCTTAGGACTCGCCGTGACCGCGGTGGTGCTCACGACAATCGCCTCAGCCACGACAGGACCGGCCGCGGCACTTCCGACCCGACAGCGCCTTCGTCGACCGCGAGACTGCGGCGGAGGCGTTCACCAGCCAGCCGCTGGTCGAGGGCGGTCCGGCGTCAGTCACTGCGGCCCGCGATACTGGTGACACCGGCTTCGCTGAGCAGTTCACCGATAACGTCGTCACCGTCAGCGACCCGCTGTCCGACACGAAGTCCGGCCTCCGCGAAGCCGACATCGTCAGCGCCTCGGGCGAGATGACTGCAACCTGCTCGACCCGGCCCACCGTGGCGGTCGATTCGTGGACCGAACCGTGGATCGTCGTGGACTGGACGTCCGGCGACGCGGGGCCGGTGCGGACCAGTTGGCTATGGACCAGTTGGCTATGACGTCTTGCGGCGGCGGGCGCCGACGACCGCACTGGCGCCGAGGCCGACGGCGGCGATCGCCCACCACAGTGCAGTCTGCACCTGCGGGCCGGTGACCGGGAGCGTGCTCGATGGCGTGTCGGGAGTTATTGGGGTTGGCACCGTCGTCGTCGTGGTCGTCGTGGTCGTCGTGGTCGGGGGGACCATGTCGCATGTCGGGGCGGTGAACACGTTGTTGTCCAACGTCACCGAACCGGTCTGCGCAAGCGCCCGACCGCGCACCGTCGCACCCGTCGTCACCGACACCGACGTCAACGCCAGAATGTTGCCGGCGAACGCCGCCCCGGTCCCGACCGTCGCCGACGACCCGACCTGCCAGAACACGTTGCATTCCTGCGCCCCGTTGATGAACAACACTTGACTACCCGACGCGACGGTCAGCGTCGAGTCGGTCTGGAAGATGAACACCGAGTTCGGGTCTCCCGCCCCGTCGAGCGTCAGCGTCCCCGTCAAGCTCAACGCCGACTTGGACGGGCCGGCGTACACCCCGCCGACGAGGGTCAGACCTGCGAGTTCGGCGGCCGTCGTCGCGTTCAACGGACGTCCCGCCGCATCCAGGTAGGCGGCGGTGAGGTCCAACTTGGCCTGCGCCGCGGTGGGGGTGGTGGCGTCGATGATCGCCGGCGGGGTGACGACACCCGGTGGGAACCCGGTCACCGACGTTCCTGGAGACACCCCGACCGAGTTGTTGAGCACCGACGGGCCGGTGTTGTTCACCGACTCCGAGCCGAGCACCGAGTAGTTGGCCGCCGTCCCCAATGGCACCGTCGGCACGATCGCCGCTGACACCGGCGCCGAGCCGAACGCGGCCGCCGTCACCGCCACGATCAGCACCGTGCCACGGCGCACGGTTCGGGCACGGTGACGCACCGGGCGCACCATCGGCAGCGCGGACGCGGCGGACACGATTCCCACGACAGCCATCGCGGGCTCCTTCCTGCAGCCGTTGTGACGGCCATCACGCGGCCGGGCTGCTCAACCGGCGCGACGCTACAGACACCACCTACCGGGGGCAAGGGCTGCCGTGCTACGCCCGGCGCCGTGCCCGCCGGAAGGAGCCGGCGTGCACTGATCGCGGTCGCCTGGCGTTTGTGTTCTCCCACGCTCCGTGATCGATTCTGTGCCCACGGCGCGTCTTTGCCGAACCCTCGCTCATGACGTGACCAGCGGTGGGCGCGGGCGCGGGTACCGTCGGAAGTGCGCACAGTGTGGTGGTACACGAGGCGATGAGGGTGAGGGCGACAAGTGCCAACGTGTGCCACCGGTGGGCAAGCCGGGTGGCCCGCTCCTCATCTCGTCAGCGTGCGGACGATCACCGGGGTTGGACGATGGCCGCTGCAGTCGACACACCGCTTCGCCAGAATGGTCCGCTATGGACCTGACGGGTCAGCCGGACGAACTGCTCGACGCGTTGCGTCGGCTGACCGGGCGACCCGACGCAGAGTTCCGGCCGCACCAGCGTGAAGCCGTCGAGGCGCTCGTGCGCGACCGGGCCCGCGTCCTCGTCGTGCAACGCACCGGATGGGGCAAGAGCGCGGTCTACTTCCTCGCCACACGGCTGCTGCGCGACGCCGGGCTCGGGCCGACGCTGCTCATCTCGCCCTTGCTGGCGCTGATGCGCAACCAGATCGACGCCGCGACGCGGCTCGGATTGCGGTCGATGACGGTGAACAGCTCGTCGGCGACGACGGTCGACGAGCTCGCCGCCCACATCACGGCCGACGACGTCGACCTCATCCTCGTGTCGCCCGAGCGGCTGGCGAATCCGGAGTTCGCCGACCTGGCGATGCCGCTGATCGGTGCCCGACCCGGGCTGATGGTCATCGACGAGGTCCACTGCATCTCCGACTGGGGTCACGATTTCCGGCCCGACTACCGGCGGATCGGCAAGATCGTCGACCGTCTCGACCCCACCACCGTGCCCGTGCTCGGGTGCACCGCCACCGCCAACGATCGGGTCGTCGCCGACGTCGGTGAACAGCTCGGCGCCGAGCTCACCACGTTCCGCGGCTCGCTCGGTCGCGACGGCCTCGCCCTCAGCGCGCTGCGGCTGAACCGGCAGGCCGAGCGGCTGGCCTGGCTTGCCGCTTCGCTCGAGCAGCTTCCCGGCTCGGGGATCATCTACTGCCTCACCGTGCGCGACACCGAGAACGTCGCCGAATGGCTCGTCGACCGCGGCTTCAACGTCGACCGCTACTTCGGCGGCCTCGACGGCGACGCCCGGATCGAGTCGGAACGCCGGCTGCAGAACAACGAGATCAAGGCGCTCGTCGCCACCACCGCGCTCGGCATGGGCTACGACAAGCCCGACCTCGGCTTCGTCGTCCACTACCAGCGGCCCGGCTCGGCCATCGCCTACTACCAGCAGGTCGGACGTGCGGGGCGCGCCGTCGAGCACGCCTATGGCGTCGTGCTGTCCGGGCGCGAGGACGACGACATCGCCGAGTTCTTCATGGACACTGCGTTCCCGCCGACGGCCGACATGCACCGCATCCTCGAGGCACTCGATGATGTCGACACGATCTCGCTGGGACGGCTGGAG
>DASUEW010000497.1:0-6300 GCA_036274875.1 Ilumatobacteraceae bacterium | reverse complement strand
GTACGCGATCCGGGTCGAGGACCCTGTGCTGCAGGCGCAAGCCCACTCGAAACTGTGTCAGCTCGGCGCCGCCACCGAGTGCGACTCCGGCGATTCGTGACGCCTCGATATCTCGGCCATATCCGGATTCGAGTTCCTGCGTCACAGCGCACGCATGATCAACCCCAACCACCCCGTGAGACGATTCGCAACAGACCGCGGGGGGTTAGTCGGACGGGGTGGCGGGGACCGACGAGGCGCCCGTCGTCCCGGCCCGCACCGCGTCGTCGATCGTGACCCACGTACCGTCGGTCTCGTAGCCGAGCGCCCAGAGCGCCACTCCGCCGAGGCCGGCCTCACGCGCCAGGTCGATTCGGGCGCGCGCCCCGTCGGCGTCGACGTAGTGCACCTCGCGTGTTTGCGTGCACGTCGTCGCGCCATCGGTGACCTCGAGCTCGTACGTGAACGTCCACTCGCCCGACGCCTCGTCGCGGACCGGCGTGGCGCCTCGGCGGGCGATCAGGTCGTCGACCGACCGGGCGGTCACGCCGGTGCGTCCTTCGGCAGTCGGCGGGCACGTCCCTTGCGTGGCGACGACCCAGTTGTACCCGTACATCGGGACCCCGAGCACGAGCTTGCTGTCGTCGGTGACCGCCTTCTTGGTGCCCTCGATCGACTGCTCGACCCAGGAGAGGGGAGCGATCGGTCCGGGCTCGCCCGTCGAGAAGTCGTACGCCATGATCCGGATCCGGTCGACCACCTCGGCGATCGCGCCGTGGTCGTACACCCAGAAGCCGCGGTCGGCCGTGGCGTCGGCGTCGTACAGGGGCGGGATGCTCACCGTCAGGGTCCGGCCGTCGTCGTGAAGACGTTCGGCGAGCTGCGTCACGAACGCCACCCAGTTCGGGCGCGTCGCCTGCCACGTCTCGCGGCCATCGGCGAACGCGAACTGCTCGTAGTCGAGATCGATCCCGTCGAAATCACCGTCGTCGGCGAACTCGACGATCGTGTCGACGTGCGTCGCTCGGGTCGCCGGGTCGGCCAATACGGTCGCCATCCCACCCGGCGCCATCAGGTCGCGGATCGACGGGATGATGGCCACATTGGAGTCACGGGCGATCTCGAGGAACTCCTCGGTCTGCTCGACCGAGGCCTCTGGATCGATCGTGATCGTCTCGGCACCAGTCGCCCCGTACCAGAACGGCGACACCTCCCGCATCGACGTGATACGCGTGGAGAGCTCCGCCAGCGTTGTCTCGAGGGTCCAATACGGCGCCCACGCGTCGAGCGGCGCCGGCGGCGGAGGCGGGCCGTCGTCCGTGCCGTAGCGGTCGAGCGCGAGGCCGGCCGCGACGACGCCGACCGCCGCCAACGCCAGCCCGCCGAGCAATCGCTGTCCGCGGCGTGTGCGCCTGGCGAGTGATCCGGTGTCGTCGCTGCCGGGGTCGACCGGGGGATCCTCCGCAATGGAATCGTCGGGCAGTACCGGAGCTCGCGTCTGCATGACTGCCGACAACGCGTCGAGATCGAGCTCGTCGAGCGATTCGACGAACGTCGCTCCGTCGAGCTGATGCAGGGGCATCACGTTCGGCACTCCGATCACGTGGCAGCCGGCGGCGATCGCCGAGCGCATGCCGGTGTCGGAGTCCTCGATCGCCACGCAGTCGGTGGCGTCGACGCCGAGGCGTGCTGCGGCGAGGAGGTAGGGCTCGGGATGCGGTTTGCCGCGGGTCACGTCCTGGCCGGTCACGATCGTCTGGAACGAGCCCGGCGGCAGCTGGGCGACGATCGGGTCGACGAATCGCCGCCACGACATGGTCACCAGAGCGCACGGCACCCCGGCGGCGTTCAGCTCGGCGAGCAGTCGGCGTGAGCCGTGACGCCACGGAACACGCTCCTCGACCTGGGCGACGACGCCGTCGAGCAGGCGGTCGACGATCTCCTGCGGCTCCAGCGGCACCTTGCCGTGCTCGGCGATGTAGGCGCCGCTGACGAGGAGGTCGTTGCCGACGAGCGCGTGGGCGTGCTCGTCCGACCACGTGTTGCCGTACGACTCGACCAGCGCGTACTCCGTGTTGATCCAGTACGGCTCGGTGTCGACGAGCGTGCCGTCCATGTCCCACAGGACGGCCGCCGGGAGGACGTTCACGATCGCGGTTACTCCTGTACCAGCTCGATCAACGTGCCGAAGCTGCCCTTCGGGTGCACGAACGCCACCGTCGTGCCCCGGCTGCCGGGCCGTGGCTGCTCGTCGATGGGGCGGGCACCGGCGGCGACCATCGCCTTCAGCGCGGCGGCGACGTCGTCGACCCGGTAGCCGACGTGGTGCAGGCCTTCGCCACGCTTCGCGAGGAACTTGGCGATCGGGGAGTCGTCACGAGTCGCTGCGGAGAGCTGGATGTAGTTGTCGGCGACTTTGAGGAGCACCTCCTCGACCCCGTCCCTGTCGACGATCTCGCGGTGATGGACCGTCGCACCGAACGCGTCCTCGTAGTACTGGATCGCGGCATCGAGGTCGCGAACGGCGATGGCGACATGATCGATCTCGGTCAACAACATGGCCCTCATTGTGCCCGCCGCAAGAGCGTCAGGGGCGGGAACGCCGGAACATGGTGATCTTGTCCTCGCCGATCCGTTCGCGCTTTTCGGGATCGTCGATGCCGAGACCTTCGCTCGGGGCGAGGCACAGCACGCCGATCTTGCCTTCCGCCTCGTTGCGGTGCACCACCCTGACGGCTGCGCCGACCTCGGTGAGCGGGTAGACGTCCGACAGCAGCGGCTGGATTCGACCCTGGTCGATCAGCCGGTTCGCCGCCCACGCCTCGGCGTAGTTGGCGAAGTGCGAGGCGATCAGCCGCTTCAACTTCATCCAGAAATGGCGGTTGTCGAACTCGACCATGTAGCCCGACGTCGCCGCGCACGTCACGACGGTGCCGCCGCGCTTGACGGCGAAGATCGATGCGCCCATCGTCGAGCGGCCAGGGTGCTCGAACACGATGTCGGGGTCCTCGCCGACCAGCGAGCGGATCTGCTTGCCGAACCGACGCCATTCCGACTCGTCCTGCGTGTCGTCGGGGGTCCAGAAGCGGTAGCCCTCGGCGGCGCGGTCGATGACGGCTTCGCAGCCCATCGCGTTCAACAGCGCTGCCCGCTCCGGTGACGAGACGACGCCGACCGGCGTGCCGCCACCGTTCAACACGTACTGCACGGCATAGCCGCCGATGCCGCCCGTCGCACCCCACAGCAACACGATGTCGCCCTGCTTCATGCGCGCCCCGTTGCGCGACACGAGCATCCGATACGAGGTCGAGTTGCAGAGCGCGTTGACGGCCGCTTCCTCCCACGTCAGATGGGCCGGCTTGGGCATCAGCTGGTTGGCCTTGACCACAGAGAGTTCGGCAAGCCCACCGAAGTTGGTCTCGTACCCCCAGATCCGCTGGTTGGCGGCGAGCATCGAGTCGTCGTGCGCCGACGGATCCTGGTCGTCGACGTGGTTGCAGTGCACCGTCACCTTGTCGCCGGGCTTCCAGTTGCGCACGGCCGAACCGATCCGGAGCACGACGCCGGAGGCGTCGGAGCCGATCACGTGGTACGGCAGCGCGTGGCGGGCGGCCCACGGGGATTCGCGGGCGAGGCGGTCGAGGAACCCGAACGTCGGGAGCGGTTCGAAGATCGAGGTCCACACGGTGTTGAAGTTGATGCTCGACGCCATCACCGCGATGTACACCTCGTCGGGCGCCAACTCGGGCGTCGCCACGTCGTCGACGTGGAGACTCTTCGTCGGCTCCTTGTCGGCTGACGCGACACCCTCGAACATGCCGACGTCGTCACGCAGCACGAACGCCGCACGGTACGACTCGGGGATCGGCAGGTTCGCCAGCTCGTCGCCGGACGCGCCGGCCTGGATTGCGTCGAGCACGCGTTGCATGGACGCAGCCTAGTGACGGCGGTTACCCGGCGGTAAGTGGCCCAGGAGGTGATGGGGGTTGACATGACGTCACGATGACGTCACTATGACGGCTATGCGATGTCAGACCGGCGTCATTCGATGGACCTGACGCCTCACCTCGATGCCCTGCGCCGCGACCTCGAAGCCGTAGCCGGCTCCGATGAGGCGGTGGCGCCCGTGGTCGACCGGCTGGCCAGGGCCCTCCAGCCGGCGTTCCACCTGCGCATGCTCGATGCGCTCAGCGATGCGGCGCTCGAGCTGACCGACCAGCTCGACAACGGTCGGATCGGCGTGCAACTCGCCGGTCGCGACATCGTGCTCACGCTGACCGACACCGCCGCCCGCCCTGACACACGCACCCACGACGACGACACGACCGCCCGGCTGACACTGCGGATGCCGGTACGGCTCAAGTCGGCGGTCGAGCAGGCGGCCCTCGACGAGGGGATCTCGACGAACTCGTGGTTGGTCACCGCCGTCCACCACGCGCTCGGCAAGCGATCCGGGCGGCGCGGACCCGGCCGCCGGCTCACCGGTTACGCCGAAGCCTGATCCGTGGCCTGATCCGTGGCCAATCGAACCCCAGGAGGACCACCATGGAACGCACCACCTACCAGACCCCCGGGTCCCTCGCGCTCCGCATCGACATCCCGGCGGGCGACATCGTCGTGCGCGCGACTGCCACGAACGTGACGACGCTGTCGATCGGTGAGCTGCGTGATCCCGGCGACGTGCGCGTGTCGTTCGCCGACGAGCCCGATGGCGGTCACCGCCTGTCGGTCGAATACCAGCGGCGCACGCTGCTGAGATGGTTCGACGACCGCAAACTGCGCGTCGAGGTGGGAGTGCCGGAAGGCACGCAACTCCGGATCGCGACGGCATCGGCCGATGTCGACGCGACCGGCCGGCTGGGCACGGCGACGGTGCGCACCGCTTCGGGCGACGTGAACCTCGGCGAAGTCTCGGGATGCGTCGACGTGCACGCTGCGAGCGGCGACCTCGTCGTCGCATCCGTCGGCGGCGCGCTGTCGTTCACGAGCGCCTCGGGCGATGTGCGAGCCGGGATGGTCGCGGGCGCGGTGGCCGTGCGGACGGCCTCGGGCGATGTCGCCATCCAGTCGGCCGCCACCGACGCGCGCTGCACCACCGTCTCGGGCGACATCGAGTTGGGCTCGGTGACGGCTGGAGACACGACGTGCAAGTCCGTGTCCGGCGACATCGACGTCGCCGTGGCGTCCGGCACACGGGTGGTGTTCGACATCTCGTCGGTGAGCGGCCGCACCGTGTCGGAGCTCACCGAGGTGGGCACGCCGCCGGATCTCGATCCGACGCTCACGCTCCGCGCTGGATCGGTGAGCGGCGACATCCGCATCGGCCGAGCGGCGAGCAAGTCGGCGGTCGCCTGAGCGTCAGCGGTAGGCCGCAGCCTGGATGCCGTACAGATCGGCGTAGTGGCCGCCGCCGGCCAGCAACTCGTCGTGTGATCCGATCTCGACGACGCGCGAACCCTCGATCACGACGATGAGGTCGGCCATCCGCACGGTCGAGAAGCGATGCGAGACCAGGATCGTGATCCCGCCATTTCCGTCGCCGTGGCCGCGGTCCGGTCCTCGCCGCGACGACGCGGCGTAGCGCTCGAACAGCGCGTGTTCGGTCTCGGCGTCGAGCGCCGACGTCGGCTCGTCGAGCACCAACACCAGCGGTTCGGCACGCATGAACCCACGCGCCAGCGCCAGCTTCTGCCACTGCCCGTACGACACCTCGACGCCCGCATCCCACGTCGGGCCGAGTTGCGTGTCGAGCCCATGTGCGAGCCGGTCGATCACGTCGTCAGCACCGGCGCGGGCGACGGCGTCGGACACCGCCGGCCACTCGTCCATTCGTGGCTCGTCGCCCAGCCCGACCGTCGTCAACGCGCGGAACTCGAAGCGGAAGAAGTCCTGGAACGCTCCGGCCACCCGCTCGCGCCACTGCTGCGACGAGATGCGCGCCAGGTCGACATCGTCGACGAAGATCGCCCCGGATGTCGGCGAGTACATGCGGCACAAGAGCTTGACGAGCGTCGTCTTGCCGGCTCCGTTCTCGCCGACGATCGCGACGACCACGCCGGCTGGGAACTCTATCGACACGTCGTCGAGCACGAGCCGCTCGGTGCCCGGGTACGTGAACGACACATGGTCGAACCGCACGCTGCGCTCGATGCGGTCGGGCGCGGGCAGCTGGGCGTTCTCGTCGATGCCGGCGGCGTAGTCCTCGAGCCACGCCAGCCGCCTCGACGCGTCGAGCCAGATACCGCGCAGGAACCCGATCTCGCCCACGGCCGCCCCGACGTACTGCGACAACCGGCTGCCGGCTGCGAGCACGAGCAGCAC
>DASUEW010000496.1:0-2457 GCA_036274875.1 Ilumatobacteraceae bacterium | reverse complement strand
TCAGACGAGCGGCCACCGGACGCCGCCGCGAGGGACCGCATCGCCACCGATCTCGACACCAACTTGTTCGTGGAAGCGGGCGCCGGTGCCGGCAAGACGAGCGCGCTCGTCGAGCGGGTCCTGGGGCTCGTCGGACTCGGCGTGCCGATCACCTCGATCGCGGCGATCACGTTCACCGAGAAGGCCGCCGCCGACCTCCGCCACCGGCTCCGCGGCAGGCTCGTCGCCGCCGAGGCGACCGACACGACCGGCTACGTCACCACCGCGCTCGACGAGCTCGATCTCGCCCCGATCGGCACGCTGCACGCGTTCGCCCGCCGCCTGCTGTACGAGTTCCCGATCGAAGCCGGCCTGCCGCCGGGGTTCACGGTGCTCGACGAGCTCCAGAGCGACCTCGCGTTCCGCGAGCGATGGGAAGATCTGCTCGACCGCCTGCTCGAGGACCCCGACCCGCCGAGGGGGGCGATCGACGGGGGCCGTGAGTTCGTGCAACTGTGCGAGTTCGACGGCCTGCGGATCCAGCGTGGCGTCCTGCGCATCGCACAGGACTTCGCCGCCAACTGGGACCTGGTCCTCGACCGGGTCGACTGCGAGGTGCCGCCACGTTTCGAGCTCGACACCGCCGAGTTCTCGCTGGCCGTCGAGCGGCTGCGGACGCGCTCCGCGCCGGACGGCGACCGGCAGGCCGACGCACTCGTTCAGCTCGGTGAGCTGTCGTCAGGCCTCGACACGACGAGCGGTCTACGCACGCGCCTGACCGCCGTCACGCTCGTCACCGCCCTCTGCCGGCGGGTCGCCAAGTGGGGCAACAAGACGAACTGGAAGGGCCACGGCGGTGACGCGGCGCTCACCGCGCTGCGCGCCGAGGAAGCGGCGGTGGCGGCGATGGGTGACGCGATCATCCGCCGTGTCGAAGCCGACAGGAAGCGGTTGCTCGGCGCAGTCGTCGGGGCGTTCGTGCTCGACGCCGCTGGTGACCGGGCCGCCGACGGCACGCTCGAGTTCCACGACCTCCTCGTCCTCGCCAGGCGGCTGCTCGCCACCCGACCCGGCGTCCGCGCCGCGCTGCACGAGCGCTACCAGCGGGTCCTGCTCGACGAGTTCCAGGACACCGATCCGATCCAACTCGAGATCGCCGTGCGACTCACGGCGCGCCCCGATGATCCGGCGCACGACACCGACTGGCGCGCGCTGCGCCCGTTGCCCGGCCGCCTGTTCGTCGTCGGCGATCCCAAGCAATCGATCTACCGGTTCCGGCGCGCCGACATCGCCCAGTACCTTCGGGCGGCCGAGCAGACGGGCGCCGACACCGAGTTCCTCAGCGCCAACTTCCGGTCGTCGGCAGCCGTGATCGAATGGGTGAACCACGTGTTCGACCGTCTGATCGTCGCCGAGG
Source organism: Ilumatobacteraceae bacterium (assembly GCA_036274875.1). Classification (GTDB taxonomy): domain Bacteria; phylum Actinomycetota; class Acidimicrobiia; order Acidimicrobiales; family Ilumatobacteraceae; genus JALOLG01. Next base: position 1,061 of record DASUEW010000496.1, on the reverse strand, counting down.
GCGAGATCCAGCCGGCGTACCACGCGCTCGAGGTGTGCCGTCCTCACCACCGCGCGCACGGCACGGTGCGCGTCCTCGGTGCCGAGGCGCACGACGCGCTCGTCCCGCGGCACGGCGATGCCGAGGAGTTGCGGGCGCGCGAGGCCATCGCCGCGGCCGACGCCGTCGTGACGGCCATCGTCGAGGGTTGGCCGGTCGGCGACGAAGCGACTGGACAGCTCCGACCGTGCCGGCCGGGCGACATCACCGTGCTGCTCCCGGCCCGCACGTCGCTCCCCGCCCTCGAGTCCGCACTCCACGAGCGACGGATCCCGTTCCGCGCCGAGAACAGCTCGGTGGTCTACACCACATCGCAGATCCGCCACCTCATGCTGGCGCTGCGCGCCGCCGACGACCCGACCGACAGTCTCGCCCTCGTCGCCGCCCTGCGGAGCCCGGTGTACGGGTGCAGCGACGTCGAGTTGTACGAATGGGTGACAGCCGGTGGGAGATGGAACATCTGGCGCGATCCGCCCGACGGGCTCGCCGCCCACCCGGTGGCCGAGGCAGTCGCCCACGTGCGATCCGTGGCGGAACGCATCTCGTGGCAGACCCCGGCCGACCTCCTGGCGGCGATCGCCGACGAGCGCCGGCTCCTCGACGTCGCGCTCGACAGCCCCGACGCCCGCGACGTCTGGCGACGGGTCCGATACGTGATCGACCAGGCGCGAGCGTGGAGCGATGCCGGCGGGCACGGGATGCGGCGCTACCTCGCGTGGGCGCGGATGCAGGCTTCGGAGGGCCGCATGGCCGACACCATCCTTCCGGAGCACGACCACGACGCAGTGCGCATCATGACCGTGCACGCCGCCAAGGGCCTCGAGTTCCCGATCACGATCGTGTCGGGGCTCACCACCCAGCCGGCGCGCCACCAGACGACCGGCGTCGTGTGGCCGGGCACCACGTGGACGCTCGCAGGCAGCGACGGTGACCAGGTCTACGACGAGTTCGTGCCGCTCGACGAGCAGATGAGCGACGCCGAACGGCGGCGGCTGCTCTACGTCGCGTGCACGCGCGCGGTC
>DASUEW010000495.1:0-2670 GCA_036274875.1 Ilumatobacteraceae bacterium | reverse complement strand
CGATGGTGAGAGCGGTCGATCGGTCCAACGCCGGAATCCTCATCGACACGCTTCATTTCTTCCGATCCAACTCGTCGATCGACGAGTTGGCCGCATTGCCGCGGAAGTGGTTCCGCTTCGTCCAGCTCTGCGATGCACCCGCCGATGCGGCGCCGACCGTCGAGGGCGTGATCTACACCGCGCGCTCGGCGCGTTCGTTGCCAGGGTATGGCCATCTGCCGCTGCGCGAGTTGCTCGAACACCTCCCGGCCGGGCCCTACTCGTTGGAGGTCCCGAACGACGTGTTACGGCGCGAACTGGGAACCACCGAATACGCCCGCCTGGTCCTGGCGACCGCTCGGGACGTCGTCGCCGACCGCGACCTTCCAGCCTTGACCCGCTGACTTGGTCAATCAGTCGAAGGAACCATGACGTCCCGTCCAACCGCATCGCACAGACCCGACTCGGCGGCGATCGAATCCCAGCAATCGCCGTTTCGTCTCGGGTTGATCGGGCGGGGAATCGACAAGTCGCTGGCGCCGGCGTTCCACACGATCGCGGGTCAGATGCTCGGGCTCGATGTCACCTACGAGTTGCTCCCCCGTGACCCCGCATTCTCGACCCAGCTCGATCGATTGCTCGAAGAGCTCGGCGCGGCCGGCTACCGAGGCGTCAACATCACGGTGCCGTTCAAGGCGTCGGCCTGGCAGGCCGCATCCGATGCAGCCGACGAGGTCGTCAGCACCGGCGTCGCGAACACGCTGCTGCTCGGACCGGCCGGTCCGACGAACGCGTTCAACACAGACTTCTCGGGCTTCAAATGGGCCTACGGCCGACGCTTCGCCGACGCATCGCCCGGGACCGTCGCGCTCCTGGGCGCGGGTGGCGTTGGAACCGCCACCGCCGCCGCGCTCGTCGATCTCGGAGCGACAGCCATTCGGATCTACGACATATTCGCGGACCGATCGCACGCACTCGCCGACATCCTGCGTCACCGCAACGCGGCCCTGCCGGTGGACGTGGCGGTGTCGGCCGAAGAGGCCGTGGACGGCGTCGACGGCGTCGTGAACGGAACACCGGTCGGGATGTATTTCCAACCCGGCACACCCGTCGATCTCGCCGCGATCGGCGATCAGAGGTGGCTCTTCGACGCCATCTACTCGCCCATCGAGACCGAGCTGATGGCGCGTGCCGCCGAAGCCAAGCTGGCGAGGATCACCGGGTTCGACCTCTTCCTCGGGCAGGCCATCGACGCCTTCGAGATCTTCACCGGCCACCACCTCGCGCCCGCCGTGCTGGCCGAGCTCGAGGCCCGGATGTGGGTCGTGCAGCACCAGCGAGAATTTCCTTGACCGGTACAGAACAGGATGTTACTATAGCGGTATAGAAACCGGGAGCAGAAGAGAACGAGAGGAACCCCGGATGACCGCCAACCGACCCACAGGCGTGCCGGCCAGCCTGCCACCGTACGGTGTGCTCGCCGATCTCTACGCCCAGCGTGCGCTGCACGGCACGCCGTACAGCGCACTCCCTGACGCGCCGGTCCTGCCGCACGTCGAACCGCGTCGACCGCTCCGCAAGGCGCTCGTCGCACTGCGGAGCTCGCACCGCCGATTGCCCACCCTCGCGGTGACGTGTCGGAACGCCGAATGCGCCCCCTCCTAGCCGGACCGCCGCGATGCGGACCAGAATCGAGTGGTGCCGAGAGTGACGCTGCAGACGATCGCTGACCGCGTCGGCGTCAGTCGCATGACGGTGTCGAACGCGTTCTCCCGCCCCGATCAGCTCTCGCCCGAGCTGCGCCAGCGGATCCTCTCGGCGGCCGACGATCTCGGTTACGTCGGGCCGGATCCGGCGGCCAGGGCGTTGGCGCGTGGCCGCACAGGCGCCGTCGGAGTGTTGCTCACCGACTCACTGCGCGACGCGTTCTCCGACGAGGTGGCCACCACGTTTCTCGCGGCCATCGCCGACGAGCTCGAACCGAGCGGCCTGGCGCTCACGTTGCTGTCGTCAGGACGCGGCGACATCGTCCCGGCCCGCGACGTGCCGATGGACGGCGCGTTCGTCTATTCGTGCGACACGAACTCGCCCGGCGTCGAGTGGCTGCGACGCCGCAAGCTCCCCGTCGTGTTCGTCGACCACGCACCAGTCGACGGCGCCCCGAGCATCAACATCGACGATCGCTCCGGAGCGCGGGCTGCCGCCGAGCACATCGTCCAGCTCGGCCACCGGCGAGTCGGCATCCTCACAGCGTGCTTCAACGGCCCGCACGGCCTCGTGGCCGACCCCGTCTCGGCAACAGGGGGCCACGTCGCCACGCAGCGGATGTTGGGTTGGCTCGACGCCCTCGAGCCCGTCGGCATCCGGCCGGCTGTGGTGCAACTCCCGAACGGCGAGGAGCACTTCGGATTCGACGGCGCTCGGTCGCTGCTCGACGGCGACGAGCGGCCGACCGCCCTGCTGTGCTGCTCCGACGCCATCGCGGCCGGCGCAGTTCGCGCCGCGGACAGCCTCGGACTCCAAGTGCCGGGCGACGTCTCGATCGTCGGCTTCGACGACAGCCTGCTCGCGGTGCGCATCCGCCCGGCTCTCACGACCGTCCGTCAAGACGTCGAGGCGAAGGGTCGCATCGCCACGTCGGTACTCATCACCCAGATCGAGAACGTCCGCGCGGGCATCGTCACGACACCC
>DASUEW010000494.1:0-3627 GCA_036274875.1 Ilumatobacteraceae bacterium | reverse complement strand
CGTGGAGATCGGCCCGCACTCGATCGCGTGTGGTGAAGCGTGCAACACACAGGTGGAACACGTGGTCGGAATGATCGTCGTGCCAGCGCAGGTTCGGCGCTGCTTGCCGGTAGTGGCGCGCGATCGCTCGCCGACGGGAGTTGTCGACGTCGAGCCGCGCCAGTTGGAGACGGATGAACGCGGCCTCGATCTCGCTCATCCGGAAGTTCTGGCTGATGTCGACGTGGACGTACTGCTCGGTCATCCCGTGGATGCGAAGGCGGCGCACCGTGGCGGCGAGACCCTCGTCATCGGTCGCCACCGCCCCGCCGTCGCCGATGCCGCCCAGGTTCTTCGTGGGGTAGAACGAGTAGACCGCCGCGGCGCCGGTGATCGTGCGCAACGCACCGTGCGCTTGGGCCGCATCCTCGATGATCGGCACGCCGAACGCCGCGAGCGGCGTGACGTCGACGGGTCGCCCGTACAGGTGCACCGGCACGATCGCCCGCGTCCGGCGGGTGATGGCGTCAGCTGCGTGTGCCGGGTCGATGGCAGCCGTCGACGCGTCGACGTCGACCAAGACCGGAATGGCCCCGAGCGCACACACGGCGGCGGCCGTCGGCACGGCTGTGAACGCCGGGACGATCACCTCGTCGCCGGCCGACACACCGACCGAGCGCAACGCCAGCTGCAACGCCGATGCCCCGCTCGAGACACAAACCGTGTGCCGGTGCCCGAGCAGCCGCGCCAACTCGTGCTCGCACGCGTCGAGCTCTGGCCCCATCAACACGGTTCCCGAGCCGAGCACCCGCTCGACAGCGGACAGGAACTCGCCGGCGTAGACCGAGTGACGTCTGGTCAGGTCGACGAGGGGGACCACGCGCGCTCCCGGTACGACCCGATCGTGCCCCGGATGCCGTCCGCGAACGGGATCAGAGGCTTCCATCCGAGCACGTCGGATGCCTTCGAGTAGTCGCCCTGGAAGCTGCCGATGTCGATCTTGGCCAGGTCGTCGGGAAACGGCACGCACGTCACCGCGGATCCCGATCCGCACTCGGCGACGATTCGGCCGGCGATGTCGGCGAGGCTGAGCGACTCGTGATGCCCGAGGTTGAACACCTCGCCGGCTGCCTCCGGGCAGGTCGCGGCGGCGATCATCGCGTTGACGACGTCGTCGACGTGGAGGCAGTCGCGTCGCTGCGAACCGTCGCCGAACAGGGTGATCGCCTCACCGAGCAGTGCCCGCCTGATGAACACGGCGAGAAAGCCCTGGTCGGGGCGGTCCAAGTGCAGTCGCGGGCCATACACGTTGGTCAACCGCAACGCCGACGTCCGCATGCCGTGCACGCGCGCATACAGCAGGTGGAGCTGTTCACAGGCGAGCTTGGAGATTCCGTTGATGTCGACCGGCGATGTCGGATGGCGTTCGTCGACGGGGAGATACTGCGGCCGGCCGTACACCTGTCTCGTCGAGGTCTGGACCACGACCGCCGCGGGTGCCACGGCGCGCACCATCTCGAGGAACGCAACGTGACTGCGCAGGTTGAGATCGAGGTCGCGCAAAGGATCCTCGATCGATGCCAGGTGACTCACCTGACCGGCAACGTTGAAGATCACCTCCGCGCCCACGAGCGCTTCGGCCACCGCGGGCGCGTCGATTCGCGCCTCGAGCACTGTCACGTCGAGGCCAGCGACGTTGCTTCGATCGCCGCCGTGCTGCGGGACCATGGCGTCGATGACCGTCACGTGGGCGCCGCGACCGGCGAGCTCGTGCACGAGGTTCGATCCGATGAAGCCGAGTCCGCCGGTGACGATGCACCGCGAGCCGGCGAGCGGGAGCAGGGGCAGTGCCTCGGGCTGCATACGTCCGCGCACTCTACGGCGGCACCCGTCGCGCGTACCGCCATCGGGCGATCGGGGTCACGGCAGCCACGAGTCGGCGACGACGGCGTGGGCGAAGTATCCGAGGCTGACCGTGGAGAACGCGAGGGCAGCCCAGATCATCCAGCTCGACAATCGGCGTGAGAGCGAATCGGCGACGGCGACCTGCATCGGGAACGCGAGCACGGCGTAGCGGGCGAGCCCGACAACGCCGAACAGCAACGCCGGAACGACCGTGAGCACGGTGATGGCGAGCCACTCCGGAGGCTGGCTGCGGACGCGCCGCAGGTAAAACGCGAGGGCGACGACGAACCACGCCACATGGAACAGCTCGAGGTGGATCAGGAGCGCATGGCCCGCCCACTCGACGATCGATGTCTCGTCCCACGCCGACTTCGCCGACCAGAACACGAACGGGTCGCCGGTTGCCCAGTCGAGGTACCAGAACCACGCGATCAGGAAGACCGCCGATGGTGCTGACGTGGCGATCAGGGCACGCCACGATCGATCCGTCCGGACGACGACGACGAGCACTGCCACCACGGCGATCCAGCCGTTGGGACGGCTCGCGGTGGCCACCGCCGCGGCGGCGCCGGCGAGGCCCCATCGCCCCTGGCCGGCGAACACCAACGCCCAGGCCAGGGCCGCGAGGTAGAACGCGTCCGAGTATCCGAGCACGAGGCTGAGCGCGCCCGGCGAGAGGGCGACGAACCACACCGCCCACCTCGCCGTCGCCGGGCTGGCGTGCACGAGCGCCAGGCGATGGATCGCGGCGAACGCCAGCAGCGACGCGACCCACGACAGTCCGGCGAGGGCGACGGTCGACGGGATCCCACTCTTCATCAGCGCCCCCCCGACGGCGGGGAACAGCGGGAAGAACGGGTACTCGCTCCACGCGCCCGGCCGGTATGGGCGGTCGTACCAGTCGAGGGCGATCATGCGGAACCACTGCCCGTCCATCGAGAGCAGGCTCCCGGCGTAGAACGTTCGCCCCGGCGTGGTGGCGACGAGCATCGGAACGGCGACGAGTCGCGCCACACACCATGGGAGGACCACCGCGTGCAACGGGAACAGCGACGCCAGTCCGGCGCGCACGGTACGGTCGCCGACGGACTTCCCGGAGTCCGTGGTCGTCACCCCCATCGTCGCTGACACTAGGAGGTCGCGGAGAGTCATGGAGCTCGCCGAGTACCGGCGCATGGCCGACGTCGAGGACGTGCACTGGTGGTACCGCTCCACTCGGTCGCTGTTGCAGCAGTTGCTGGCAAGCTCCATCGAGTCGGGCGGTCGCTTCCTCGACGTGGGGTGCGGCACGGGCGCGACGGGTGGTTGGCTCGGGGATCGGGGTGATCTCGTCGCCGTCGACTTCGAACGACAGGCCCTCACACTGTTCGGCGAGCGCCACAACTCGGTCGGTCTCGTGGCCGCCGATGCCGGGCAGTTGCCGCTCGTCACGGATGCGTTCGATGCGGTCGTGTGCGTGACCGTGTTGTGCCACCGGTCGATCGTCGACCCGGCCGCTGTCGTTCGCGAGCTGGCGCGTGTCGTTCGGCCGGGCGGCGCATTGTGCCTGTGGGAACCCGGCGTGAAGCGCCTCGACCGCGCCCACGACCGTGTGACGCATACCGGGCGTCGCTTCTCGCGTCGGCAGCTCGCCGACTATGTGACGACGGCCGGGTTGACGCTCGAGCGTTCGACGGGCGCCTACACGTTCCTCGTCCCGGCGGCGGCCGCCAAGACGCTCGTGGAGCGCGGCGAGGTGGCGAG
>DASUEW010000493.1:0-2431 GCA_036274875.1 Ilumatobacteraceae bacterium | reverse complement strand
AACCCCGGCGCGGTGACAGGACCACTGCTCGACCGGTCCTGCGCACGAAACCGCGAGTTCGGGTGTGCGCCACAGGCGGACGCTGACCAACAGGATCCACACGCTGTCGAGCAAGATGGCAATGCCGCCGACGGCCTGAATCCCGCTGGTGACATATCCGATGGTGAACGCGCCGACCACCGAGGCGAGCGCCAGCACTGCGCTCGTCACCGCGAACCACGTTTCGAAGAGTCGCCTTTGCAGACACACGATGGCGGTTGCTCCGATGAGGACGAGCAGGCCGAGAAGCGTCGCGCCCGTGCTCAACAAGTACATCGTCCACCACACGCGCACTCCCGCAGGGCCGAGATCGTCGATCCGGGTCGCCATGGTCCCTTGGATGAGGGCGGTCATCGCCGTGCTGGCCGCAGCAAGAATCCCACCTGCCAGCGCGGTGACGGCCAGGCCCGGGAGGCCGTCCTCAGCCCGTCTCAACGCACGGAACAGGCCAGACACCCACAAGAGCGCGGCGGACATCGCGAGGCCAGTCAGCACGGCACCGAGTTGGAGCCGGCCGTGGTGCTGCGCGACATAGTCGAAGACGCTCTGGCCGGAATCGGTGGCACTCGGCGCGCCACTTCTGAAACTGACATTGATGATGACCAGTACGAAGAAGACCGCCCCCCCGAGCGCGGCCAACCGGGCCAACATCACGCCCGGTACCCCGGCCGCCGGCTTGGCATCCACGGCGGCAACGGAACGACGCGGTGTATAGACAGCCATCACACTCCCCTTTCCGGGCGCCGAATTGGCGCTCAACGGTCGCCGAAATCGGAGGGATCAGTGCCTCCAAGTCGAGTGTGCACCCGAGCGGACGCACGCCAGTAGGGTCGATGGTCCCGGCGCCGCCCGGCGACAGCCGGGTGGCAACTCGGCCACGGCCCACGCCGACTGAGCCGGATCTCCGCCTGGACCGCAAGCAGCGATCTGATCACCTCGGCTGCCGTAGCCAGGTGCGGCTCCACCAAATGCTGGCTGTGCAGGCGCCAGCGTGAGAGGGTGAGATCGCCGATCATTCGTCAGGCACCGACGGACGGCGCGTCAGGGGTTGGTGTCGATGTGCCGGTAGCGGGTGATGGTGGCCGGGATCGCGAGTGCGAGGGTGGCGGCGATCCATGCGAACGCCGGTCGCAGGTCGCTGTCGAAGGTGTCGGGGAGCGTGAGGGCGCGCAGGGCGTCCACGGCTCGCGTGATCGGGTTCACTTTGGCGAAGGCTTGGAGCCAGCCGGGCATGGTGGCGATGGGGACGAACATCGAGCTGGTGAATGCCAACGGGATGACGACGAGCAGGGTGGCGACCTGGGCGGTCTCGGGGGTTCGCACGCTGAGGCCGATGAGAGCGGACACCCACGAGAAGGCGAGTCCCAGGGCGAGGGCGACGACGACGGCGGTGAACGCGGCGCCGGCGTCGTTGTGGAAGCGGAACCCGAGGGCGGTTCCGAACGCGGCCATGATCGCGATGACTCCCAGGTTGCGCGCCGTATCGGCGAGGCTGCGTCCGACGAACATCGCCGGCCGGGCGATCGGAAGGGCACGGAGGCGTTCGACCATCCCGGTTGTGACGTCTTCGGCGATTGCGACGCCGGTTTGAGAGGAGCCGAACGCGATGGCGAGGATCACGATTCCGGGGAGGAGGAAGTCGATGTAGTGGTCGACGTCAGGAACGTTGATCGCGCCACCAAACCCGTAGTTGAACAGCACGACGAAGAACGCCGGTTGGGCGATCGTGAGCGCCAGCAGGCTTGGCGTCTGGCGAAGGTGGGTGAGGTGGCGCCCGGCGATCACCCACGCGTCGCGCGTCGCGCTGGTGGTGATCATGTTGCGCTCGTCGGCTCGCACGGCGGGGCTGGACTGGGGGTGACGAGTGCGAGGAAGACGTCGTCGAGAGAGGGGCGGCGAACTGCCAGTTCGGCAGTTTCGATGCCAGCGGTGTCGAGGCGGCCGGCCACTTCTGCCAGGAGCCCGCCGCCGTCCGTGACGGTGACGCTGATCTGGCCGGTGCGAGGATCGCTCTCGGGACGCCGTCCGGTGCAATCAGAGACAACGTCGGCTGCGCGCCGAAGGTCGCCGGGATCGGCGAGGCGAAGCTCGAGGCGTTGGCCGGGGACGTGGGAGCGGAGCTCGTTCGGCGTGCCGGACGCGATGACGCGGCCTTCGGCGATGATGGTGATCCGGTCGGCGGCCTGGTCGGCTTCGTCGAGGTTCTGGGTTGTCAGCACCACTGTCGTGCCGTTGTCGACCCGTGACCTGATCAGTTGCCACAGCCCGATTCGGCTCGGCAGATCCAAGCCGGTCGTCGGTTCGTCGAGAAACAGGACCCGGGGTTGTCCGATCAGACCAGCAGCCACGTCGATCCGTCGCCTCATCCCTCCGGAGTAGGTGGCGACCGGTC
>DASUEW010000492.1:0-2458 GCA_036274875.1 Ilumatobacteraceae bacterium | reverse complement strand
GAGCTGCGCACCGTCGGCGAGCAGCGCCGCCGAGTTGAACCAGTGGTTCGCGTCGCCCGGCCTCGGTGCCGTGGCCGGCCAAGAGGGCTACGGCGGCGGCGACTACCCGCACGCGTACGCGTTGCCCGACGGCAGGGTGCTCTGGATCATCCAGGACCTGCACTTCAGCAACGACGAGACGCTGGGGGCCACCGACGCCGCGCACAACGCCGGGCTCATCCAGTCCGGTGGATGCTTCACGATCCTCGGTGGTCGGGGCCGCGACTACGTCGGGGACTCGGAAACCTTCGACAGCCGGCGCTGGTTCTGGCCGCTCGACGGCGAGATGGGTCGTGACGGCCGGCTGTGGGTCTTCTTCGTCGAGATGGAGAACCCGAGCGGCGGGGGCGCAGGGGAAGGGGCATTGCCGACGGGCACGTGGCTGGCTCGGATCGACCCAGTGTCCCTCGCCGTCGAGTCCTTCGAACGCGCACCCGACGGGGGCACAGGCCTGTACGGCTGGTCGGTCGCGTCGGACGACCGGTGGACGTACCTGTACGGCCACTGTTACCGGCAGTTCACCACCGGCGATGCGTCGGTGGCCGCGTTCGACGCGACGTGCATGCCCCACACGTACGTCGCTCGCGTGCCCCTCGGTGACTTCCTCGCCCAACCCGAGTACTGGACGGGCGCAGGCTGGTCGGTGCACGGTGTCGCCGCCGCGGTGTCGTCGCGGGGATACGCCAACCCGATGAGCGTCCAGTGGTTCGGCGACACGTGGGTCTCGGTCACGAAGATCGACGACTGGTGGGGGCCATCGCTGATCATCGACCGCGCTCCCGCGCCGCAGGGTCCGTGGACGACATGGCGCACGGTCAATGTCGGCGGCGATCGCAAGTGCGGTGAGTGCGGCAATTACGGAGCGTCGCTGCTGCCGTGGCTCGACACTCAGGGCGCGATGACCGTGGCGATGTCGAACGGCGCGCCATTCGATCTCTGGCGCGCCAACGCGTCGCTCTACCGCCCGACGTTCTACTCGTTCGTGGTCCCCGCTGCGACCGCACCGCTCGCCGCGGCCGCGCCGCCGAGATTCCCGTTGCCCGCGGGCGCCGCCGGATTCTCCGCCGTCGACCCGGTGCGGCTCGTCGACACCCGCAACCGCCAAGCGCCGTACCTGCGCCTGACACCCGGCGGCACGATCCGGCTCGACCTGCGCGGCATCGCTCCGACGGGAACGACCGCCGTCGCGCTGAACCTCACCAGCATGAACTCCGAGGACGGCTTCGTCACCGCTCACGCCTGTTCGTCTCCACGGCCAGAGACGTCGAACCTCAACCCGGCTCCGAACGGCGTCGTCACGAACTCGACGATCGTTCCGTACGGCGACGGCGAGGTCTGCTTCTGGTCGTACGGCGCGACCGACCTCGTGGTCGACCTCAACGGCTGGCTCACGACCACCTCGGACGTGGGCCTCGAGCCGGTATCGGCACGACGGCTCGTCGACACCAGGTCGGGGCTGGGCGGGAGCACACGTCTGGTGGCGGACCAGACGATCGTGGTTCCCGTCGCAGCGGCGGGGTCGCCCGTCACCGCCGTCCAACTCAACCTCACTGCGGTGCAACCCGCCGTCGACGGGTTCGTCACGGCGTGGCCGTGCGGCAAGCCGCTGCCCATCGTGTCGAACTTGAACCCCGCCGCGGGCGTGACGCGCCCGAACCTCGTCAACGTGCGCGTCGGGGAGAACGGCACGGTGTGTCTGTACTCGAAGTCCGAGACCGACCTGCTCGTCGATCTGCTCGCGGAGTACCGACCGGGCGCGCCCGCGAGGTTCGCGACGATCGATCCCCTCCGCATCCTCGACACCCGCCGCGAACCGCGGCCCGCACATGCCGGCCAGTCGGTCGTCGTCGCGCTCGGCGACGCTGTCGCGGCGCAGGTCAACGTCACCGCAACCAACACCACGGCGCCCGGATTCATGACCGTGTACCCGTGTCTTGACGGGCCACTCCCCACCGCGTCGAACCTGAACTTCGGGGCCGCGGAGTCCACCGCCAACTCGGCGCTGATGCGCCCGGGTCGTGGGTACGGCTGCGTGTGGGCCTCGACCGCAGCCGACGTCGTGGTCGACGTGTTCGGCGTCTGGTCCTGAACTCACCCCCGAACTGTCTGCTCCAGACGCAGCGGCACTTCGGATGAAGCAGACAGTTCGGGGTGGTGGGGCGCCGTCCGTTACAGAAACAATCAGTCTTGACTGATTGCTTTCGCCGGCTACATCCTGAGCGTCGTCGGCCCCGACTCGCGACCCGGATGCGACGCGGGCGCTCGGGTGACGTTCCGTGTCGACGGTGCACCCGCGAGCGAGACCGCTCTGAACTCGCCCGAGGAGTCGACCGAGCTCGATCTGACCGTCGAGTCGCCCGAACTGTCTGCTCCATCGGAAGCAGGGCTGCGGTTTGGAGCAGACAGTTCCGGGGCTGGT
>DASUEW010000491.1:0-3473 GCA_036274875.1 Ilumatobacteraceae bacterium | reverse complement strand
GGCCTGCAGACCGTCGTCGTTGGCGATGATCGACTGGCTGCCGTAGGTGAGGTAGGTCATCGTGGTGGTGGGGTTGTCCGGGCGAGGGCCACCGTCGGTGAGCAGATCGATCTCGCCATACGCCTGGAAGGCGCGGGTCGTCAGCACGATCACGACGAAGAGCAACGTCGGACCCAGCATCGGCAGCGTGATCCGCCAGAACCGCACGGTGCCGGATGCACCGTCGATGGCGGCCGCCTCGTTGAGCTCCTCCGGGATTCCCTGCAGGCCGGCGGTCACGAGGATGAACGTGAAGCCGAGGTTGGCCCACACGCTCGACAGCGCCATCGACGTCAACGCTGTGCCGGGATCGCGCAACAGGCCCGGGTTCTTGATGACCGGGAACAGATCGCCGAGCCACCCGACGTTCGACAACGCCCCGACATCGGGTTGGAGCAGGAACAGCCACATCAGGCTGGCGACCGCCACGGACGTCGCCACCGTCGACGAGAACACGGCGCGGAACACGCCGATCCCGCGTAGCCATTTGTCGGCGAGCACGGCGAGCCCGATGCCGAGCACCAGCCCCAGCGGCACCGTGATCAGGGCGAACTTGGTGGTGACGAGCAGGGCGTGCTGGAACTGATCGCTGCGGAAGGCGTCCCAGTACTGGTCCCAACCGTTCGACTCGCAGTTGGCGCCTTCGACGTCGCAGCGTTGATGACCGAGCCAGATCGCCTTGCCGAGCGGGTACAGCACGAACGTGACGAGGATGACGAGCGACGGGGCGAGCATCGCAACTGCGACCGGCATGTTCCGCCACCGCTGGCGCCGCTGGGCGGTCGAGGTCACGCGACGAACACTAGGTGACCACAGGTCGAGGAGTGCCGCCAACGCGAATCGTCGGGGGTGCTGCGCGGTAGCGTCGACGTGCGTGGACATCTCCGCCGATCCCGCCGACCCATCGACGCCCGACGAGCTCGACGACCTCGACGACCTCGACGTGCTCGAGGAGCTCGACCTCGACGCCGTCGAGCGTGACCTCTTCGGCGTCGAGATCGCGCTGGAACGGCTCGACGCCGGCACGTACCGCAACGACGAGCTCGACGGTCGACCGATCCCCGACGAGGTCCTCGAGCGCGATCCCCTCGCCCGCCGCGCTCCGTGACACGCTCCGTCCACGGACGATGAGACCCCCACGGTGAAGCTCCCACGATGAGACCCCGACGATGAGACCCCCACGGTGAAGCTCCCACGATGAGACCCCGACGATGAGAAAGGTCCAGTTCGCCTCGTTGGCGTCGATCGTCGCCATGGCCGCCGGGCTGGCGGCGTTCGCCAAGGCGCGTGACGTCGCCTCCCGGTCGCCGCTCACCAGCCGGTTCAGCCGTTCCGCCAGGGTGTGGAAGCTGTCGGCGCGCAACACCGCCCGCTTCGCCGTCAGCAAGGCGCGGGGCATGGGAACGCCGGCGGAGCGCCGGGCCGAGCTCGACGAGCAGTTCGCGATCCGCACCGCCGAGGACGTCGCCAAGGAGCTGGGCGAGATGAAGGGGGTGCTGATGAAGGCGGGCCAGCTGGTCAGCTTCATCTTCGAGGCGTTGCCGGAGGACGCCCAGGCGGCCCTCGCCACCCTGCAGGCCGACGCCGCACCGATGGCTCCGTCGCTGGCCGCCGGCGTGGTGACGTCGGAGCTGGGGCACCCGCCGGAGCGAGTCTTCCTCGACTGGACCGATCTGCCGGTCGCCGCGGCGAGCATCGGCCAGGTTCACCGAGCCATCACATCCGGCGGCCTCGACGTCGCCGTGAAGGTGCAGTACCCAGGTGTCGACGCGGCCATCGAGTCCGACCTCGACGCCGCCGAGATGATGTACGCGATGTTCTCGATGATGATGCTGAAGGGTCTCGACGCCAAGGCGTTCGTCGACGAGTTGCGGGCCCGCATGCGCGAGGAGCTCGACTACGAGCTCGAGGCTCGGAATGTCGTCCAGTTCGCGGAGTTGTACGCGGGCCACCCGTGGGTGCGCGTGCCGCGCCTCGTGCCGGAGCTCTCGACCAAACGCCTGCTCACCACCGAATGGGTCGACGGCATGTCGTTCGAGCAGTTCCGCACGACGGAGTCGAAGGCGACGAAGCAGCGCGCCGCCGAGGTCCTGTGGCGGTTCGCCCAGCACGCCGTGTTGCGGTGCGGGATGTTCAACGGTGACCCGCACCCCGGCAACTACAAGTTCCACCACGACGGCAGCATCACGTTCCTCGACTACGGCCTCGTGAAGCGCTGGACGCCCGGTGAGTGGGAGTCGCTCAGCCCGACGCTCGACGCCATCATCGTCAATCGCGATCCCAATCAGCTGCTGGCGGCGATGGAGACGGCCGGCTTTCTCCGGCCCGGACACGGGCTCGATGCGGAGCACGTGTTCAACTACGTGAGCAGCCCGTACACGCCCTACCTCACCGACGAGTTCACGTTCAGCCGGGAGTGGATGCGCGACACGCTCGGCGTGATCTTCGACATCCAGGGCCCACACGCACGTGTCATCGAGCAGCTCAACATGCCGCCGAGCTTCGTGATCCTCGATCGGGTCGTGTGGGGCGTGAGCGCGATCCTGGGCAAGCTCGAGGCGCGCGGACCGTGGCGGGCGATGCTCCTCGAGTACATCGCCGACGGCGAGCCGGCGACCGAACTGGGCGCCGCGGAAGCCGCCTGGCGCGCCGACCGCCAGCGCGCCTGACCCCCAAATCCCACTGTTTGTGTCACCGCGATCGGCGAAGTTCGCCGGTTGCGGTGACACAAACCGGGGTTGGGTAGGTTCACGGCGCATGTCGAAGGCGATGGGGATCCGGGCGCTGGCGGATCTCGTGGCGCGGGCGATCGCCGTCGAGCTGGTGTTGTTCGAGGCGTTCGGGCGGTGGATCTCGACCACGTCGCAGGTGAGTGCCAAGCCCCTCCTTGCCGCGGCGTCGCGGCGTCACGGGTGGCACGCCGAGCTGTGGCGCGAGCGGTTCCCGCTGATCCCCGGCGCCGATGCCGACCAAGCAGTAGCCGAAGCGCGTTCGAACCTCGGTGCGTTGGTCGATGCGCTCGCGGTGTTCGACGCGTTGCCGTCGGGTCCCGGCCGTCTGGCGGTGGAGGGCATCGCGGCCACTGCGATGGCGCGCCAGTATCGCGCCGTGAAGGATTTGATCGACCCGCTGCTCGACGCGCCGACAGCGCGGGTGCTCGAGTTGGTCATCGCTGATGTGGAGGCGTCACCGACGACAGCTGGCGACCTCACCGACGGCGAACGGGTCGCTCTCGATGCGTTGCGCGACGCGGCGCCGTTCCAGCTGCTGGGGGTCGCATGAACGAGATCCGTCAACGCCGCGTCGCGGTCGGCGACGGCGTCGAGCTGGACGTCACGGAGGCCGGACGACCGGGCGATCCGGTCGTCGTGCTGTGTCACGGCTTCCCCGAGTGCGCCTACTCGTGGCGACACCAGATGCAGCCACTCGCCGAC
>DASUEW010000490.1:0-4361 GCA_036274875.1 Ilumatobacteraceae bacterium | reverse complement strand
CGCAGTATCCGGTGCCGCAGTGTCCGGTGCCGTGTCACCACCGGTGTCTGCCTCCGTGGACGAGCTCCCTGCGTCGTCGTCGTCGTCGCCACAGGCCGAAACGACCAGGGCGAGCGAGATGAAGACTCCGACGATCTTCTTCCCTCTACGGGATCGTTGCTGTTTGGTCATACGGGATATCCCCCTCATTTGTGTTGGAGCGACGAATCGCATTGTTCGCGTCGCAGTCGGGCTGCAGTCACGATGAGTTCGCCAGGATCTCGCCGTCGAGGTGCTCTGGCCGGGCGATTGAGGGGCTGGCGCGACTGGCGCGAGATCCGCGACCCTTCCCGCGCGCCCTGAGGATCATTCCCATCAGGCCATCGGGCGACAGCACCACGATCGCGAGCACCAACAGCCCGACGACCGTGTTGAATCGCGCCTCCGTGAGCCCCAACGTCTCGGCGAATGGGAGATCACGCATGTAGCTGTTCGCGGCGACGAACACCAAGGCTCCCAACCAGGCGCCCTCGAGTCGGCCGATGCCGCCGATGACTGCGATCACGAGCAGATCGATGGTTGCGCCGATGGAAAGGGTGTTCGGGTCGATCTGCCCGTTCCACCAGACGTTGAGCACGCCGGCCCCGGCCGCGACGAAACCAGCCAGTGTGAACGCCAACGTGCGGTGGAGCGGAACGTGGAAGCCCAGCGATGCCATCCGGATCGGATCGTCGCGAACGCCCTCGAGCGCCACACCGAACGGTGCACGCCTGATCAGACGGAACCCGATGTAGGCGCCCACAGAGAGGGCGAGGCCGGCGAAGTACAGCCGCACCGGCCCGTCGAGCAATGACGGCGGACCGATGCCGGTGACTCCGCCGAAGCCGGACAGGGTCGTCACCTGTCCGAAGACGTAGTAGCCGATCACGGCATACGCGAGGGTCAGCATGAGGAAATAGATGCCGTACGTTCGGCTCGACAGCGCACCGAGAACCAAGGCGACGATCGTCGTGATCACGAGCGCCGCGACGACGGCGACCCACGGGTTGAGCCCGAGCGTGAGCCCCTTCGTGCTCCCCTCGGCGGCGACCGCGTTGCCGATGACGAAGCCGGCCACGCCGTACATCAACAACTGCGCGAGCGACACCATCCCGCCATATGCGGACAGGAAGATGAGCGTCGACGCGGCCAGTCCCAGGATGAGCGCGCGGGTCATCACGAACTCGACGAAATACTGCGATCCGAACGTCGGCAGCGCGATCAGCACGGCGACGACCGCGACCATGACGGCGACACCGACGCGGTCGCGGCGAACCGCGCTCATTCAGCCCTCCCGAACAGCCCGTTCGGGCGCACCGCGAGGACGAGCGCGAGCAACGCGAACGTCAAGATGATCGAGTAGAACGTGTAGTCCGTGGGCAAGTAGGCCGGCGAGAACGCGACGACGAGCCCGTACAGCAGTGAACCGGCGGCGGCACCCTTGATCGATCCGAGGCCGCCGATGATCACGACGACGAGGGAGTTGAGGAGCCACTGCCCGTCGGCGCCAGGCGCGACGCCAGCGAACGAGGCGCCCATCGCGCCGCCCATTCCGGCGAGGAACGCGCCGACGAAGAACGTCACCGCGAACACGACGGTGACGTTGATGCCCAGCGCTCGCACCATCGCTTGGTCGTCGACACCGGCCCGAATGACGAGGCCCATCCGCGTCTTGTTCAGCCACAGCCACAGCAATGCACCGACCAGCAGTCCGACCCCGAGCATGAACAAACGGCTGGTCGCGTAGCGCTGGCCGAAGATCTCGATGAAGTGCGTGACCGCGCCGGGCCAGATCATCCGCTGGGCGAGGCCACCGAACTGCGCCAGCATCTGGTCGGCCATGACCACCGCGATCGCCACCGTGATCAGCGCCTGACGGAGGTCCTGGGCCTGGTTCCAGCGGAGGAACACCTGCTGGATGACGACGCCGAGGATCGCCGCGACTCCGGCACCGACCAGCATCGGCACGACCCATGAAGCAACACTGACGTCCGCCGGTTCGAGGTTGCGTGTCTTGCCGGCCATCTTCTGCTGCAACTCGATCGCGATGTAGGCAGCCAGGAGGAACAGCGAGCCGTGGGCCATGTTGACCGTGCGCATCAGCCCGAAGATCAGTGTGAAGCCGGACGCCACGACGAACATCAAGCCGGCGAATGTGAGCCCGTCGAGCAGGGTGATCACGAACTCGCCCGGCTCGGAGACGGCCGAACCGGAGGATGTTCCCGTGGCGAGGAACAGCACCCAACTGACGACGAACACGATCGGCAGGCCGACCACGATGGCCGGCAGCCGCCGTGTCCAGCTCGCGTGCATTCGCTCCCCCTTGTGAGACGCGGCCAGGCCTCGTGTCGTTCCCTCGGTCGACAGTACGGTGCACCGACGGCACCGGCCAGAGCCGGATGGGGGATGCTGTCCGCTCCCTCGGAGGGGGCGCGAAGGAACTACTACCTCTGGTTCAGGCTTGTCCGCTTCAATCCGGGCCGAGGATGTATGCCGCAGCCTCGGTCCGTGACCGCACGTGCAGCTTCATCAAGATGTTGCTGACGTGGTTCTTGACCGTGAACAGGCTGAGCTCCAGCGCCTTGGCGATCTCGGCGTTCGACCGCCCTTTTGCCAGCAGCTCGGCGATTTCGGTCTCACGTGGGGTGAGCGTCTCGAGGGCTGAGGTGGGGCGATCCGTGCCGAGGGCCAGAATCTGGGTCACCTCGGCTGAAAAGGCGCCCCGACCGGACGCCGCGCTGCGCACGGCTTCGGCGAGGCTCTCGGCGTCGACCGATTTCACGAGGTAGCCGTTGGCGCCGGCTCGGATCACGTCGCGAATCCGCTCCAACTCGGTGAAGCTGCTCAGCGCCAGCAAGCCCATCGTCGGATGCTCGATGCGCAGACGTCGAATCACCTCGACACCATCCATGCCGGGCATCACGAGATCGACTACGACGACATCGGGAGCGAGTCGGCGTACCTCGCGGATGGCCGCCTCGCCATTCGATGCCTCGCCGACCACTTCGAGATGGTCGAATCCCGACAGACAAGCGGTGACGCCCTCACGAAGCAGGTCGTGGTCGTCAACGACCACGACGCGAACATGTCCAGTCACGCTCATATGCCGGCGACCGACAGCCGCAGGTCGGTCCCGCGGCCGGGCACGGCGTCGATCTCGAGCTTCGCTCCGACTGCTTCGGCGCGCTCCCGCATGATGATCAGCCCGAGATGGCCCGCCGGCACCGCGTTCGGGTCGAAGCCGCTGCCGTTGTCGTGGATCCGAAGTTCGATGTTCTCGCCGCTCGTCAGGGTGATGTCCACCTCGGTCGCCTGGGTGTGTTTGGCGATGTTGCCGAGTGCTTCCTGAGCGACCCGGTAGAAGGCGAGCCGCGTCGCCGCGTCGAGCTCGACCGGGTCGAGCGCAACCGTCACCTGCAGGAACTTGCGGCTCTCGAGGGCGGTCACAAGACCCGCGAGCAGTTCGTGCAGCGGGGCCTCGGACAACTCGGCCGGGCGCAGCTCGAGCACCAATGTCCGCATCTCGGCGAGCGCTCCGCGCGTGAGCTGGCGGAGTCGCTCGAGCCGTGGACGCAGCGCCGAGCCCTCTCCCGTCTCGCGCAGCAGGCTGTCGGCGGTCAACGCCGCGGTCCACAACGTCTGGTTGACGGCATCGTGCAACTCGCGTGCGAGACGCTGGCGCTCCTCGGCGGCGGCTAGCCCGGAGACCTGGCCGGCGAACCGAGCGTTGGAGATCGCCGCAGCTGCCTGATCGGCGATCGCCCGCAACCGGTCCCCATGTCCGTCGGTGAAGAATCCCTTCATCGCGCTCTCGGCGACGAGGAACCCGATCTGCTGGTCACCGATCCGCATCGCCGCGCCGACGATGCTTTCGGCCGGGCCGAGCGCCTGTTGCGGATCGTCGATGACGATCGAGCCGATTCCCGCACCCAGACGACGGATCACGTCGAGCGACGACAGCGAATCGCTGAGGTGCGACTCGATCGCCACTCCATATCCGAACCCCACTCGCTGACGGGCGATGTAGGGCGTGCCCTCCTGGTCGAAGAGGATGATCGCGGTGAGATCGTTCGACACCAAGCGCTCGACGCCGCCGAGGACGTGCTCCATCACCTCGTCGAGATCCAACGTGCTCGACATGGCCGCCGCGCTGTCGCTCAGCGCTTCGGCATAGGAACGTTGCTGACGCTCC
Source organism: Ilumatobacteraceae bacterium (assembly GCA_036274875.1). GTDB lineage: Bacteria > Actinomycetota > Acidimicrobiia > Acidimicrobiales > Ilumatobacteraceae > JALOLG01. The sequence continues at coordinate 151 of DASUEW010000490.1, read as the reverse complement.
TCGGCCTGGATCCGAACCCGATCCTCGACCTCACGACGCAAGCTCTCGTTCGACCGCATCAGTTGCGTCGTGCGCTGCTTGACCCGCTCGTCGAGCTCGGCGAGCGTCCGCTGCAGGTTGTCCTCTGCGACACGACGCTCGGTCACGTCTT
>DASUEW010000489.1:0-2981 GCA_036274875.1 Ilumatobacteraceae bacterium | reverse complement strand
CTACGAGGCCGCGGGTGCTGATGATCCGCTGTTCGGCGCACTGGCCGATCAGCACGAGGCGTACGCCCAGGGCATCGCGTCCTTCATCGGCGAACCCGCCGACACCCGCGACGACGGGGTGTACGACGAGCGCGAATCGGCGTTCGCCGCGTCGGATCGGACCGTGGTCGCGACGGCGGGGTATGACCTCGAGTCGGCCGCGGTGGCGACGCACACGGCGTTGCTGGGGAGACTCGAGAGCGCCGATGCCGCCAAGCTGATCGCGTCGATGCTCGCGATGGAAGCCCGCCATTGCGCCGTTCTCGCCGACATGTCGGGCCGCGGCGACGACCTCAACGTCCTGCTCGTCAACACCGCCGAGCCGATCCTGCCAGGGGAGCTGACGTGACCGCTGCCGCGCCGAGAACGACGTTCGATCGGCGGACGTTGCTGCACGCCGGCGGGCTCACGCTGTCGCTCGGCGCGATCATCGCGGCCTGTGGCGAAGACCGAGCCGGTGGCACCGAACCCGGCCGCGTCGGCGAGGCTCCCGAGGTCGAACCACTTCCGGAGGGCGAGGTCGACGACGTCGTGCTCCTCCGCACTGCCCAGTCGCTCGAGCACACCGCGCTCGACGCGTACACCGCGGCGCGGGGGCTCGACGTCCTGAGCGCCGCGCAGGACACGATCGTGCAGCGGTTCGTCGACGATCACACCGGGCACTCGGTCGCGCTCGGAGGCTTCATCACCGAAGCGGGCGGTGAGGAGTTCGCGTGTGCCAACCCGTGGGTGGCGCGACGAGTGATCACGCCGATCTTCGATGCGCTCGACGCCGGCGACGGGAGCGACGACCTGCTGCGCGACGTGCTCAACATCGCCCACGCGCTCGAGAGTCTGGCCGCCGCGTCATATCAGGCGCTCGTCGGATCACTCGTCGAGCCCGACCTCAGGATGAAGATGATGCAGATCGGTGCCGACGAGAGCCGCCACGCGGCGACACTTGCGATGGCGATCACCGGGACGCCCGCCGGGTACATCAACCCGCTGTTGCTCGGCGACCCCGCGCCGGCGGAGGGGTCCGAGTTCCCCGTCGTCTACGCGGTGCCGTCGACGTTCGGCACGGTGTCGGCGGTCGAGCTCATCGTCGGGGCCACGAACGATGACGGTCAGCGGTTCGCGATCAACCTCCAGACGCCGGCCGCCAACACGTTCGTCTACAACGAGCTGAGCTGCTGACCCGACCGGTCGTTCAGCGGGCCGTACACTGATCCTGCGATGGTGAGTCGGCCGGGTGGCCGCGGCACGGCACCGGAGACGGTGACCGTGTCGAGGAAAGTCGGGACTCCACCGGGCAGGGTGCTGGCGAGAGCCAGGTCGGGGTGACCTGACGGACAAGTGCAACAGAAAGCAGACCGCCGATGGACCGGGCGACCGGTCACAGGTAAGGGTGAAACGGTGCGGTAAGAGCGCACCAGCGTCCGGGGCGACTCGGGCGGCTCGGTAAACCCCACCCGGAGCAAGGCCGAGCAGAGGGCACGGACGCCCTTCCGCCCGACGACGCAAGTCGCCGAGCAGCCCTCGGGTAGGCCGCACAGATGGATGGCCACCGGACGTCGAGCCGAAAGGCCCGCCGCCCACAGAATCCCGCTTACAGGCCGACTCACCATCGCACCCAACCCGGCCAACTGGCCACGACCGTGGGTTCGACGATGTAGACGCCGTCCCGCTGACGCCTCGGGTCAACCGGCGGACGTCACCACAGACGCGACGGCGTCGGCGTTGCTCCGTCGGGCTTCGCGCCAGTCGTTCCGCGCCTGCAGCCTGACGGTGTCCGCCCGCAACCACGCTTCGTACTCGTCGCCGACTCGATTCATCACGGCGACGATCCGCCCGAGCTCGACGACCGTGAAGGCCGCTTTCAGCTCGTCGGCAAGGCGATGCATCGCTTCCCGGTGTGCCACCGCGGCGCGGAACGCGCGGAGACGTTCGCGGTTGTCATCGTCGGCCGCACTCACGGGAGCGTGGGTCATGCGTACCGCGTGACGCCCGATCTGTCACGATCGACAACCGATCCACGGACACGGGTCGAGAGTTGCATCGTCTATCCGTCGGCCCCGGATTGGTCGGCGCGCGGCGGTTGATGCTCCGGACCGGATTCGGCGATGAACGAGTGTCCACACTCCGGACATTCCCGTTCGTCGACGAGCGCATCCTTGAGGAGCCCGCTGAGCGAGTACGTCGGAGTCGCGCATTTCGGGCAGGTGCGGTCGTTCTGCCGTCGCGTTGCCGGACCCGCGGTGAGCAGGATCTGCTCGACGTCGGCGAGGTCGAGGCTCCAGTCGCCTCCGGTCACGACGGTGGTCGTGAACGGATCGAGGAGCATGTACCTGCCCTGGTTCAGAAGTCGGCGGTCCCGCCGGCGAGACGTCACGAGTTGGAGGTTCTGGCGGTCCGCCATCCGCCGGAGGCGATTCTCCACCACCTTGTACTCGGCACGGTCCATCGTGCGGAGCTCTGCGGAACGTGTCGGGCGCCCGGTCGGCGCGGACGTCGCTGGCGCGTCGAACGTCACGTCGAGTGCCATTTCGCGTTGGAGCGGGCGCGCCAAGGCCTCGCACACTGAGAGCTGACTCGGGGCGGTAAGGCTCCGGGCATACCTGTACCTCCGCACCCCTGGGCTTCGATCGGAACAAGTCTGTTCGACCGACCTTCCATCACCCTACCCCGCCGGCGCAGAAAATATGTTTGAGATCGGCGCCAATTGGGAAAGGCGGCGGGGTCCGATTCCGACCGTCCGTCGGGTGCCGGTCGCGTCGCGAAACCCCTGGTCAGGAGTCGATCCTGGGCGGAACACCGGCGCTTCTCAAGCTCGCCGAACGGGTGCCGATGAGACGACAAGACATCGGGAAGGAAGGCATGAGCGATCTAGCACGGACGCCAACGTCACTCCAGTCGCGGGCCATGTCCAACGAGGCGATCGATCGCCTCCTGCATGACATCAC
>DASUEW010000488.1:0-4038 GCA_036274875.1 Ilumatobacteraceae bacterium | reverse complement strand
CGGCAGCTTCCACGGACGGACGCTCGCGTCGCTGGCGGCGACCGGCCAACCGAGCAAGCACGAGCCGTTCGAGCCGATGCCGGAAGGCTTCAAGCACGTCGCGTGGGGCGACCTCGACGCGATGCGCGCCGCCGTCGATGCGTCCGTGGCGGCCGTCCTGATCGAGCCGCTGCAAGGGGAGGGCGGGGTCAACCCCGCCCCACCCGGCTACCTCGAGGGGATCCGGCAACTGTGCGACGAGACCGGAGCGCTGATGATGGTCGACGAGATCCAGACCGGGTTCGGTCGCACCGGGCGCTGGTTCGGGTTCGAGCACTCGGGCGTCGCTCCCGACGTCGTGACGCTCGCCAAGGCGATGGGCAACGGGATGCCCGTCGGTGCGTGCTGGGCGCGTCGCGACGTCGCCGCGGTGTTCCAGCCAGGTGACCATGGCAGCACGTACAGCGGCACCGCGATCGCGACGTCCGCGGTGGTGGCGGTGATCGACGAGATGCGGCGCATCGATGCACCCGCCCTCGCCCGCCAGCGTGGGGCGTTCCTGCGCGGGTTGGTCTCGGCGATCCCTGGCGTGGCCTCGGTCCGTGGCGAGGGTCTGCTGCTCGGTGTCCAGCTCGAGGAGGGCATCGCGGCGCCCACCGTCTACACGCGCATGCTCGAGCGCGGGATCATCTGCAACGCCGTCAACCCGACCACGATCCGGTTGGCGCCGCCGCTGACCGTGAGCGAGGACGAGCTCACCGAGGCGGCAGACACACTGCGAAACGTGCTCGAAGAGGACCAGGCGTGATGGCGCGGGACCTGCTCGACATCACCGATCTCTCGGGCGCCGAGATCGAGGCGATCGTCGATCTCGCCCAGCGTCCGGTGGAGCAGCTCGGCCGCCCACTGGCTGGTGAGGGCGCGGCGTTGATCTTCGAGAAACCGTCGAACCGCACCCGGCACTCGATGGAGATCGCGGTCGTGCAACTCGGTGGCCACCCGGTGTACACGCGAGGCGAGGAAGTCGGCTTCGACGTGCGTGAGCCGGTCGAGGACGTCGGGCGCATCCTCGAGGGGTACCACGCGCTGATCGCGGCGAGAGTGTTCGAGCACTCGGTGGTCGAGCGCCTCGCGGCGTCGGTCGACGTACCCGTCGTCAACATGCTCTCCGATCGCTCGCACCCCCTGCAGGCGCTCGCCGACGTGCTCACGATGCGGCAACTGCTCGGTGATCTCGCAGGGCGAACCGTCGCATGGGTCGGCGACTACAACAACGTCGCACGGTCGCTCGGCGAGGTGTGCGCGCTGTCGGGGATGCACCTGCGCTTCGCCTGCCCGTCCGGTTACGACGCCGACGACGCCGAGCTCGAACGACTCGCACTGCTCGGCGCGGCCTCGGTCGCGCAGTCGGGGCGGGTCGTCGAAGCTGTCGACGGTGCCGACGCGGTGCACACCGACACCTGGGTTTCGATGGGGCAGGAGGACGACAAACAGGAGCGGATCACCGCGTTCGAGTCGTTCACGGTCGACGAGACGCTGATGGCGAACGCGGCTCCTGGTGCGATCTTCATGCACTGCATGCCGGCCTACCGCGGCCTGGAGGTGACCGCCGGCGTGATCGACGGCCCGCAGAGCGCGGTGTTCCAGCAAGGCCACAACCGCCTCCACGCGGCGCGCGGCGCGCTGGCCTACCTGTTGGGGACGCGTCCGGCATGAGCAAGGTCCAGCGCCAACAGACGATCGCCCGGCTGATCTCGCAGCATGAAGTGACGAACCAGCCCCACCTCGTCGAGTTGCTCGCCGCGGAAGGGATCTCGGCGACGCAGGCCACCGTGTCGCGTGACCTCGACGACCTCGGAGCGGTGAAGGTTCGCGTACCCGGCGGTGCGACTGTCTACGCCGTGCCGGAGTTCGCTCCCGAACGTCTGGCGCCGTTCGAGCAACTCCGCCGGGTGATGGGCGAGTGGGTCGCCGAGGTCGCGTGCTCGGCGAACCTCGTCGTGCTGCGCACACCGCCTGGTTGTGCTCATGTCGTCGCATCGGCCCTCGATCGCAGCGCGCTCGACGGGCTGGTCGGTACCGTTGCCGGCGATGACACGGTGCTGTGCGTCGCGGCCGAGGCGCTCGGGGGCGACGAGCTCGCCACCCGCCTCCGCACCCTCGCCGGGATCGCCACGTGAGCTCTGAGGGCGACGCATCGAACCGCGATGGCGGCTCGACGCTCTGGCACGGGCGTTTCGAGGGCGGGCCCGCCGAGGCGCTGATGGCGTACACCGTGAGCCTGCCGTTCGACCGGCGCCTGTGGCGCGACGACATCGCCGGATCGCGGGTCCATGTGCGCGGTTTGGCCCGCGTCGGCATCATCACCGACGACGAACGCGACGAGGTGCTCGCCGCGCTCGATCGAGTGCGCGACGAGATCGTCGAGAATCGCTTCGCCTATCTGCCGAGCGACGAGGACATCCACACCGCCGTCGAGCGCCGGGTGACCGAGATCGCGGGCGCCGCCGGCGCCAAGCTGCACACCGCACGCAGCCGCAACGACCAGGTTGCCACCGACCTGCGCTTGTGGACCAAGCGCGAGCTGGTCGATGTCGCCAGCGCCGTGGCCGAACTCCAGGTCGTATTGCTCGATCGCGCGGTCGATGCGGGCGACGTGTACCTGCCCGGGTACACCCATCTCCAACGCGCTCAACCGGTGCTGCTCGCCCATCAGCTCCTCGCCCACGGGTGGGCGTTGGCCCGCGACGTCGACCGGCTGCTGGCCACCGTCGAACGCCTCGACGTGTCGCCGCTCGGTGCTGGCGCGCTGGCAGGTACGTCGCTGCCGATCGATCCCGCGTGGACGGCGGCCGAGCTCGGCTTCGCGAGGGCGTTCGACAACTCCCTCGACGCGGTGAGTGACCGCGACTTCGTCGCCGAGGCGCTGTTCGACCTGGCGCTGATCGGTGTCCACCTGTCGCGCATCGGCGAGGAGTGGGTGCTGTGGACCACCGAGGAGTTCGGATTCGCCCGGCTCGACGACGCCTACGCGACCGGCTCGTCGATGCTTCCGCAGAAGAAGAACCCCGACATCGCCGAGCTCTCCCGCGGGAAGTCGGGACGCCTGATCGGCAACCTCACCGGCCTGCTCACCACGCTCAAGGGCCTCCCGCTCGCGTACAACCGCGACCTCCAGGAGGACAAGGAGCCACTGTTCGACTCCGTCGACCAGGTCCGGCTGGCAGCGACGGCGTTGGCCGGGATGATCGCCACAGCGACGTTCGTACCCGAACGGATGCAGGCGGCCGCCGACGCGGAGACGAGCGCGGCGACCGACCTCGCCGAGTGGCTCGTGCGAGCCGGCACCCCGTTCCGCGAGGCTCACGCCGTGGTCGGCGCGCTGGTCAGGCGCCACCTCGCGGGTGAGGGAACGTTCCGCGAGCTCGTCGCCGATGATCTCGGCTCCGACGCGTCGGCGCTCGTCGGCCCCGGGATCGGCGTCGGCCAGCGCACCTCGCCGGGCGGCGGGGGCCCGGTCGCGATCGTCGCCCAGCTCGCCGCCTACCGGGCGATGCTCGCCGCGCAGGCCGGGCGTTTGCGACCCGCCTGAGGTCGCCAACATGCGCCGCCTGCGCCGGTCGTTCTTCGCCCGTCCGTCGACGGCGGTCGCGCCCGAGATGCTCAACAAGCTGCTCGTCAGCGGCGAAAGCATCGGGCGCATCGTCGAGGTCGAGGCGTACATGCCGAACGACCCAGCGAGCCATGCGTTCCGCGGGCGGACCGGTCGGAACGCGACGATGTTCGGCACGGCCGGCCTGCTGTACATCTACTTCACGTACGGCATGCACCACTGCGCCAATGTCGTCACCGGGTCGATCGGCGACGGCCAAGCGGTGTTGCTGAGGGCGGTCACCCCCGTCGCCGGAATCGACGAGCTCCGCGCCCGTCGTCCCGGTCGCGCCGATCGATCGCTCGCCGACGGACCAGGCAAGCTGTGCCAGGCGTTCGGGCTCGACCTGCGCCACGACGGACTCGACCTGTGCGCGGCCGCATCGCCGGTGTTCATCGGCGACGACG
>DASUEW010000487.1:0-2918 GCA_036274875.1 Ilumatobacteraceae bacterium | reverse complement strand
GACATGCATCATGGGCTCCGGCGTGATGACATCGGAAAGGGGGCAGGCCATGGATTTCGAACTCGATGACACACACGAGCACTTCCGCGCCGTCGTGCGCGACTTCGCGACGAAGGAGATCCTGCCGCACGCCGGGCGTTGGGACGCCGAGCACACGTTCCCGGTCGACGTCGTGCGGGCGATGGGCGAGCTCGGCTTGTTCGGGCTGCCGTTCCCCGAGGAGTACGGAGGCGGCGGCGCCGACCTGACCACGTTGTGCATCGCGATCGAGGAGATCGCGCGTGCCGACAACTCGTTGGCGATCACGCTCGAGGCCGGGGTGTCGCTCGGGACGGCGCCGATCCACCACTTCGGCACGGAGGCGCAGAAGCAGGAGTGGTTGCCGCGACTGTGTGCCGGCGAGGCGCTCGGTGCGTTCGGACTGACCGAGCCGGACGCCGGATCCGATGCCGGCGGCACCCGCACCAAGGCCGAGCTCGTCGACGGGATGTGGGTGATCAACGGCGAGAAGGCGTTCATCACGAACTCCGGCACCACCATCACCGCGCTCGTCACCGTCACCGCCCGCACCGGGCCCGGCGAGATCTCGGCGATCATCGTGCCCGCTGGTTCCCCTGGCTTCGATGTCCTCCCGCCCTATCGCAAGATGGGCTGGCACGCCTCCGACACTCACGGTCTGATGTTCGACGACTGCCGGGTGCCCGAAGCGAACCTGCTCGGCGAGCGCGGTCGAGGCTTCGCCCAGTTCCTCCACATCCTCGACGAGGGGCGGGTGGCGATCGCCGCGCTCTCGCTCGGCACGATCGAGACGTGTCTCGCCGAGTCCGTGCGGTACGCGTGCGAGCGCGAGACGTTCGGCCGGCCGATCGGGTCGAACCAGGGGGTGGCGTTCCAGATCTCCGACCTCGCGGTGATGGCCGAGAACGCACGCAACCTGACGTACAAGGCGGCATGGATGCGCGACCACGGCAAACCGTTCAAGAAGGCGGCGGCGATCGCCAAGCTCTACTCGTCGGAGGCCGCCGTCACTGCCACCCGCGTCGCGACGCAGGTGTTCGGGGGGTACGGCTTCGTCGACGACACGCTGGTCTCACGCATGTACCGCGATGCCAAGATCCTCGAGATCGGCGAAGGCACCAGCGAGGTCCAGCGGCTCGTGATCGCCCGCGAGCTCGGACTACCAACCCTCTGAGTGGCCCTCTGACCCGGCCGGCTCACGCTGACGGCGCCCGAGGGCGTCGGCTCAGCCGTGTGAGCGCGGCTCCGATGGCGACCAGCAGGCCGGCGACGATCATCAGCTCGGCGCCGGATGCCGAGCCGGTGTAGGCGAGCGCCGTCGCCAAGGGCACTGTGTAGGCGAGCAGGAAGTCGTCGGTATCGCGAAGCGGGCATTGCTGGCTGTCCAACCCGGCGCAGTCGTCGGCGGCATCCGCGGAACGGCTGAGACCCTCGTTGACGAACGCTCGCAAGGCGCGGAAGACGGCCGCCCGCTCGGATGCCGGTCCGAGGTCCAGCGCGCGGTCGACGTTCGCGAGCGCGGCGTCGAAGTCGGGCCCGTCCGCCCTGGTCAGCTCGAGGTAACTGAGCCCCGCATACGCCTCGGCGGCGGCGTCCACCAGCTGCGCCTTGCGATCGGGTGCGGCCTCGAGGTAATCGGTGACGACGTCGTCGAGCTCACGACGGGCGACTGTCAACGACGCCGGGTCGTGGAGTCCGAGGCACAATCGCACCCGGCCGATCTGCAGGTGCCCCTGGGTCGCCAGGTAGGGAACCTGCTCCTGGCCGCTCCGCAGTCCGGCCCGATAGGCGTCGAACGCCTCGTCGTACATGTCGAGCGCGGTCTGCAGCCGACTCACGTCGGCGGACCTGTCGCACGCGGTCACCCGTGCACGTTGGAACTCGACTTCGGCCTTGCCGAACTTCGCCCGGGCATAGCCGGGAACGATGGCGAGTGCCTGGTCGTACCACGCGTCGGCGGCCGCCGGATCATTGACCAGCAGGGACAAGCTGCCGAGGTACAGGTACGCGATCTCCTGCCCCTCCGATCCGGACGAATTGGTGGGCGGAGCTGACGGACAGCTGTCGGCGCCGACGGCGCGCTCGAAGCTCGCCCTCGCACTGGCGAAGTCCGTCGCCCGGTAGTAGCTGAGCCCGAGCACGAGGTGGACGAGGATGCACGATCTCCGCTGCAACGTCTCGCGCAGCTCGATCTTCACAGCCGGCTCATCGAAGCCGCGCTCGAACGTCGTCGGAGCGCCCAGCCCGTACATGCCGGCGAGTTGGAGGAGGCGCCGGGTCGTGTCGGTCCGCACCGCGAACGTCGGGTCGAACGAGCTGCCGCGTGGTTCGGTCGAGCGCAGGGTCCCACCGATGACGATATCCGCGTTCAACCGATCGGCCAGTCGCTCGACGTCCAACGCCTCCGGGCTCCCGGGCTGAGGCGGAGCGAAGAGACCGACGTCGATGTGCGGGACGGACGACCCGGCGGAGCCGGACTCGGCGAGCCGGTCCTCGATGTACTGAACCAGGTCCTTGGCGGCGTTCGTCGCCTCGAGCGTGGTCGCCTCTTCGTCGGCGGGCGCGGCGGTGAAACCGAGCACGGCGACGTTGAACGCCCCGGTCAGGGGTTCGGTGCGGTAGCCGAGCGGGTTGTCGTCGACCGGCGCCGAGGTCGTGGATGTCGTGGATGTCGTGGATGTGGGTGCGGTGGGCGTCGTCGTCGCCGCGGCCGTCGCCGGGTCGACTCCGAGCTCGATCGTGGCGGCCGTCGGATCGGCCGACGGCGCGAGCGCGGTGCTACCGATGGTCGTCGGGGTTGTGTTCGGCGCCGAGCTGTTCGGATCGCGTGTGGTGTTGACGACGACGACGACAAGTGCAACGAGCGCCACCGCGGTCACCGCCGCGGCGACAGGCACGAA
>DASUEW010000486.1:0-4056 GCA_036274875.1 Ilumatobacteraceae bacterium | reverse complement strand
GAGCGGTACATGGGGGGTGTACACGCATCGAATGTCTCTTGTGAAAGTATGCACGTGAACAGGTGATCTGACAACTAGAACCGAATGATAGCGGATATCGTTTTTTCCGATGGATGTCCGGCAGCTCTCGGCGCTCGTCGCGATCGCCGACCACGGGACGTTCTCGGGGGCGGCGCGGGCCCTCTACACCGTGCAGTCGAACGTCTCGGGCCACGTCGCCAAGCTCGAAAAGGAGCTCGGGGTTCGCCTCATCGACCGATCCCAGGGAGGCCTCACCGAGGAGGGGGCGCGGGTCGTCGAGCGGGCACGCCGGATCCTGCACGAGATGGACGACATCGCCGCCGACATGGCCTCGCTCGACGCCGACGTGTCGGGGGAGGCTCGGATCGGCGTCATCGGCACCACGGCAAGGTGGCTGATGCCCGAGCTGCTGGCGGCCATCCGCCGCGACCACCCGCTGGTCCACACGATCGTCCACGAAGGCAGCACCACGACGCTGATCCCGAGCGTCGTGACGGGTCAGTTGCACGCCGCGATCGTGCACCTCCCGATCGATGATCCGGAGCTGGTGATCGCACCGCTGTTCGCCGAGGATCTGCTCGTGATCGTCCCCGACGACCACCAGTTCGCCGACCGTTCGTCGATGTCGCTCGGCGATCTCGACGAGACTCCACTCCTGCTGCCGCCCAAGGGAACGGCGCTGCGCCGAGTGCTCGACCGCGCGGCAACGACGGCTGGGATCACGCTGCGAGCCCAGGCCGAGATCGACGGCGTGCGCCTCCTCGCGTCATTGGCGATCGATGGCTATGGCGTGGCGATCGTGCCGGCCACAGCGGTACCCCAACGGTTCGAGGGCGCGTTCAGGCGGATCGCCGTTCCCGAGCTCCCCCAGCGGGTCGTCGCCTGGGTACGACGTCGCCGACCGGCACCCAGCGTCGCGGTCCAGGCCGTCGCCACGTTGCTGACCGAGGTCGTCGAACGTGGAGCGGCCGATCAGCCGGGTGTCCACGGCGGCGCCGACGCGTTCCCGCTCGGGCGAAACGGCTAGAAGGGGCTTCGCCCTCCGAGCTCGTCGTCTCCGCTGCGCTTCGACGACTCACCCCGACCTCCATCCCGCGCCGTCAGGCGATTGGAGGAGGGGCTTCGCCCTAGGCTGACAGCCGATGCCTGCCGATCTCCAGATCCAGGCCCAGCTCCCAGGACCAGCCACGGTGGTGATCCGCTGGCTCGGCGATCGCCGTGTGGTGTGGGTCGAGTTCGACGCCAGCGAGGAAGGCGCTGTCCTCTCGTCGACCACCTCGTCGATCTTCGAGGCGGCCGCCGTCACCGCCCTGGAACAACGCTTCCCACTCGTGATGGTGCTGTCGTCGATGGGTGCCGACGTCGAGGAGGGCCTGGCTGCCCTCGACGGGTGGGGTCGCCTCGCCGCCGCCCTCGCCAGGTGCTCGGGTTCGGTCCCCACGATCGCCGTCGTCGACGGGCCCGCGGTCTCAGGCCCGGCACTGCTGCTGGGCCTTGCCGACCTCACGTTGATGACCCCGTCGAGCTATGCGTTCGTCAACGGCCCAGTGATGGTCGAGCAGTTCACCGGTGTGCAGATCTCGATCGAGGAGCTGGGAGGAACCGGCAACCTGGCGCGGCACGCGGGAATCCCGAGCGCCATCGTCGAGGACCGGGCGAGCGCGGTCGCGATGGTCGAGCAGCTGCTCACCTACCTCCCCGATCACGTCGACCAGGAACCGCCCCAGTGGCCGAACGACGACCCGGCCGATCGCCGATGCCCCGAGGCGGGTGAGCTGATCCCGGCCTCGTCGACGGGGAGCTACGACGTCCGCAAGGTGGCCGAGGCGATCGTCGACCGCGACTCGTTGCTCGAGTTGCGGGCGAAGTGGGCGACGAACATCGTCACCGCGTTCGCCACGATCGACGGGCGGCCGGTCGGCATCGTCGCCAACCAACCGATGTCGCTCGCCGGCACCATCGACATCCCCGCCTCGCAGAAAGCGGCGCGGTTCGTCGCGTTCTGCGACGCCTTCAACGTGCCGCTGATCACGTTCGTCGACACGCCCGGCTTCTACCCGGGCAAGGACCTCGAGTGGCGGGGGATGATCCGCCATGGCGCCCAACTCGTGTTCGCGTACGCGCGTGCGACGGTGCCGCGAATCTGCGTGATCCTGCGCAAGAGCTACGGCGGGGCGTTCATCGTCATGGACTCCAAGACGATGGGCAACGACGTCTGCCTGGCGTGGCCGTGGGCTGAGCTGGCGGTGATGGGCGCCGGTCAGGCGGCCGCGATCCTGCAACGTCGAGCGACGCCCGCCGAACGCGAGGCGTTCGAGGCGGACTACTCGGAGCGCCTGCTCAACCCGTACGTCGCGGCCGAACGCGGGTACGTCGACGCCGTGATCGAGCCGGCCGAGACGCGAGCCGAGATCGCCGCCGCACTCGCGATGCTCGAAGACAAGCGCGAGGAGCTGCGCTACCGCAAGCACGGCAACACGCCGTTATGAGGTCGCCTTCGTTCGAAAACCTGGCTGATTTGGCACTAGGTTCGTGCGTGGGGACAACAGCCCCGCGCGCTTATCGGATACGAAGGAAGCACCGTGCCCGACACCATCACGATCACCGACGACCGCACCGGCAAATCGGTCACCGTCCCCATCACCGACGGTGTGTTCCCGTCGTCGGCGATCCGGGAGCTCGACCCGAACCTGTTCATGTACGACCCGGCCTACCTGTCGACAGCGGCTTGCCGGTCGGCAATCACCTACCTCGATGGTGACGCCGGCATCCTGCGGTACCGCGGCTACCCGATCGAGCAGCTCGCCGAGCACTCGACGTTCCTCGAGGTCGCCTATCTCCTCGTCAATGGCGAGCTGCCCAACCAGACCGAGCTCGACCAGTGGCGCCACGACGTCACGCACCACACGTTCATCCACGAGAACATGCGCAAGCGTTTCGTCGACGGGTTCCACTACGACGCGCATCCGATGGGGATGTTCGTCTCGGCGGTCGCCGCGCTCGGCACGTTCTACGGCGACGCCAAGGACATCTTCGACCCCGAGAACGGCAACCGGCAGATCCTGCGGCTGATCGCCAAGACCCCGACGATCGCGGCGATGTGCTACCGGTTCTCGGCGGGTCTGCCCTACAACTATCCGAGCAACGACCTGTCGTACCCGGCCAACTTCTTGAACATGATGTGGAAGATCGGCGGCTACGAGGTGCACCCGACGCTCGAACGGGCGATGGACGTGCTGTTCATCCTCCACGCCGACCACGAGCAGAACTGCGGCACCACCGCGATGCGGGTCGTCGGCTCGAGCCACACCGATCCGTACTCGTCGGCGGCCGCCGCCGCGAGTGCGCTCTACGGGCCGCTGCACGGTGGCGCCAACGAGGCCGTGGTGCGGATGCTCGGCGAGATCGGATCGATCGACCACGTCCCTGCGTTCCTCGAGTCGGTCAAGGCCGGTGGGGACAGGTTGATGGGCTTCGGCCACCGGGTCTACAAGCATTACGACCCGAGGGCGACCATCATCAAGCAGACCGCGTACGAGGTGTTCGAAGTCACCGGCAAGAACCCGCGGCTCGACGTCGCCCTGAAACTCGAAGAGGCCGCCCTTTCCGACTCATACTTCATCGATCGCAAGCTGTACCCCAATGTCGACTTCTACTCAGGTCTCATCTACGAGGCGATGGGGTTCCCGGTCGACATGTTCACGGTGCTGTTCGCGATCCCGCGCACGACCGGGTGGCTGGCCCACTGGCAGGAGTTGATCCTCGACAAGGATCAGAAGATCTCGCGGCCGCGCCAGTGGTACACGGGCACCGACGAACGCGACTACGTCAAGATCGGCGACCGCTAACCGGGCTGCGCCATCTTGGCCTGAAGGCGGTGATCGAGGGTGTCGAGGAAGTCCTCGGTCGACAGCCACGGCGCATCCTTGCCGATCAGGAGCGCCAGGTCCTTGGTCATCTCGCCGGACTCGACGGCCTCGACACACACTGCCTCGAGGGCGTCGGCGAAGGCCACCACGTCGGGCGTGTCGTCCA
>DASUEW010000485.1:0-2014 GCA_036274875.1 Ilumatobacteraceae bacterium | reverse complement strand
AGGCGGGCGACCGATCCGAGGAACGGTGACGGCGCGATGTAGGCGGTGTGCGCGTCACGCAGGTTCGACAAGATCGTGCCGATCTCGCGGTGGAACGCGTCGTCCGACATCAGGCGTGCCCGCTCGTGGAGCCGACGGAGTTGCTGGACCGGGTCGATCCCGTACATCGCGCGCTTGAGCGGCAGGTGGACGTACAAACCGTCGAGCAGATCGGTGAACATCGTGATGATCGCGTCGCGCTCTTCACGGGTCAGCGGTTCGATCGGCGGGGCGGCGGCGCGCGCCTCCTCGCGGGTCAGGCCTCGTAGCGTCCTCTTCACGTCAGTACCGCATCCGGCGCGAAGAGCTCGTCGAGGTCGTCGAGCAGGTGGTCGTGGTAGCCGGCGTTCCGCACGGCACTGAACCAGGTGGGATCGTGCACGAGCGACGGCAACGCAGGGGCCTTGAACGTCGTACCGGCCGGCGGCGGCCCGGCCACGCTGTTCGGTCCGCCCGGCATGTCGGACTCGAGGATCAGGCGGCCGACGGTCGCCGTCGTGACGTCGGCCTCCGAGGCTTCGAGCGCGAGTCCTTCGGCGATCGCGGCGACCGGGTCGACCTGCACCCTGCGCAGCTCGCGCATCACGGCGGTCCACGTCCACGGCCGCGTCGGGTCGTCCGGCTGCTGGAGCGTCACGTGGCGCGATGTCGGTCCGATCCGCACTGCCGTCGTCTGCGCCTCGCCGGCCGAACGCATGAGATCGCGCATTCCATAACGGGCGCGGCCGTCGACCACGACGAGCCGTACGTCCTGCTCGCGCGCCAGCACGAGGTTGGTCCACGGGTCTGCGTGGCGCTTGGTGAGCACGAGCGCATCGCCCAACCGCCCCGGTTGGAGGCGTCCCGGGCCGGATCCCCGCCATGCTCGCGCCAGCAGGTCGCCCGGCACCGAGGTCACCATCTGGGCCAGCTCGAACGACGAGACATCGAGGCCGGCGTGGCGGATCCAGGTGTGGGCGACCTTCAGCTCGCCGAGGAGGTTCTTCGTGCCGGACGGCCCCCAGTCGGAACCGAGGCAGACCGACACTCCGTGCCGTCTCGCGGCGAGTATGTCGGTTGTCTGGTTGTAGAGCCACAGGTTCGAGAACGGTGACCACACGACACCGCCCGGTGTGTCGTGGTCGGCGAGATCGGCGTGCACGTTCCACTGGCGGAACTCGTCGTCGCCCACGGCGCTGCAGTGGATCGCGATGAGACGGTGCCGGAGGCAGCCCGCGGTGGCGACATCTGCGAACTCGCGCGCCACCTTGCTGCCACGCTGACCTTCGCAGAGGTGGTACACGAGCGTGCGGCCTTCGTCGAGCAGCGCGCGACGGTCATCGAGCTCCGCCGAGGTGAGATTGATGACCGACGTGCGCACGGCGTCGCGGTCGACACCCTCGTCGACGCTGCGCACGAGCTGGTTCGCGGGCGAAGCATTGGCGTTCGGCCATCCCTGGATCGTGGTAGTACCACCGGCGAGGGCGCGGACCTGCGCGTACGCGAGCAGCTCCTCGGGCGCGCCCTTCATGTACGCGTATGCCGGCCAGCTCACGTTCGGCTTGTACGAAGGCGCGCCAGGCCACAGATCGCGATGCATCCACGGCCCGGTCGTGCGTTTCGGCTCGTGCCACAGCGGAAGCGTCGCGAACCCGAGGTGCGAGTGCAGATCGGTGAGGCCCGGGTAGATGTAGTCGTCGCCGACGTCGATCTGGTCGACATCGGTCGGCGCCGAGTGGCGGCCCTGCAACACGCGGTCGACGACTCCGCCGGCGAAGCGCACCCGACCCGTGAAGTGGCGTTCCGGGTCCGACTCGCTGAGCGTGACGATCCGGCCCTGCAGCTCGATCATGCGTGCAGCTCGGGCATCACAGGTTCTCGAGCACGTCGGCCGCGGCGGCCTCCGAAGCCGACAGTGGTGGTGGCCCGAGGGCGGCCGCCCAGGCGGGCATCGAGACCTTGTAGTAGTCGAACGAGGGCGCGCCACCGCGATTGG
>DASUEW010000484.1:0-2106 GCA_036274875.1 Ilumatobacteraceae bacterium | reverse complement strand
GGGGACCGCGACCGCGCACAACCTGACGGTGGGCCAGGACATCGAGATCTTGTTCCAGGGCCCGCCCGAGACCTTCACGATCGTGGGCATCGCGGGCTTCGGCGAGACGGACAACCTGGCGGGCGCGACGCTGGCCGTGTTCGACCTCCCGACGGCGCAGCGTGTGCTCGACAAGGAGGGCGTCGTCGACTCCGTCTCGGTACGCGTCGACGAGGGCGCGAGCGTATCGACCGTCCAGCAGGAGATCCAGCAGGTCGTGGGCCCGAAGATCGAGGTCATCACCAGCGCGGATGTGGCGGCCGAGCAGTCGAAGGCGTTGCAGGAAGGGCTGGGGTTCTTCCGGATCGTGCTGCTCGTGTTCGCGGCGATCGCCCTGTTCGTCGGCGCGTTCATCATCTTCAACACGTTCTCGATCATCGTGGCGCAGCGGTCCCGCGAGCTGGCGTTGCTGCGGACCCTCGGGGCATCGCGTCGTCAGGTCCTCGTGTCCGTCGTCATCGAGGCGTTGATCGTGGGCTTCCTCGCATCCGTGATCGGTGTGATCGTCGGGATCGGGATCGCCGCCGGGCTACGCGCGCTGCTCGACGCGGCGGGCATCGACCTGCCCTCGACGGCGCTCCAGCTCAAGCCACGGACGCTCGTGGTGGCGCTGCTCGTCGGGCTAGTGGTCACGGTGGTCGCCGCGGTCGTGCCGGCTCGGCATGCGGCGCGGGTGGCGCCGATCCAGGCGCTCCAGGAATCGTCCTCCTCCCTGATGGGGAGTCATGCGAAGAGACGGCTCATCACCGGCTCGGTCGCGCTGGCTGCCGGCATCGGGCTCCTGTTGTACGGGCTGTTCGGACAGCCCGCGAACGCCGCCGCGCTGGTGGGCCTTGGCGCGGCGGTGCAGTTCATCGGGATCGCGATGCTGTCGCCGCTGATCGCGCGGCCGGTCGCGGGGGCGATCGGTGCGCCGATCCGAGGCCTGAGCGTTCAGGCACGGGTCGGTCGCGAGAACGCGATGCGGAGCCCGCGTCGGACGGCCTCGACCGCAGTGGCGCTCACGATCGGGCTCGGCTTGGTCTCGATGGTGACCATCCTGGGCGCCTCGCTGAAGGCGTCCACCACGGCGACGCTCGAATCGCAGCTGCGCGCGGACATCATCGTCACCTCGACGTCGTTCGGGCCGTTCTCGACCGACGCGGCCGCCAAGGTCGCGGCGCTCCCGCAGGTCGCGGATTCGACGGCCGTGCGGCAGGGAGCGTTCCGCGTGGGCGGCCAGACGTCGTTCTTGAACGCGGTCGATCCGTCGCAGCTCGACGCCGTCGCCGATATCGGCCTGCGGGAAGGCTCACTGGCAGCGCTGAGGACCGGCACCGTCATGGTGCACGCCGACCTGGCGGAGGAGAAGGGCTGGAAGGTCGGCGACCAGATCCCGGCGGCGTTCCCGAGCATCGGCGACCATCCGCTCACGATCGTCGGCATCTATGACGAGAACGCGCTCGTCGGCGACTACCTCGTGTCGCTGTCGACGTTCGAGGACGTGTTCGTGCAGCAGCTCGACACGCTGATCCTCGCCACCGCCGCCGAGGGTGTCAGCTCGGATCAGCTCCGCACCGCGATCGAAGGAACCCTGCAGGACTTCCCGAACCTCGAGGTGCAGGACCAGGCGGCCTTCCGCGACAAGCAGGCGGGGTTCGTGGACACGCTGCTGAACCTCGTGACCGCGTTGCTCGCGATGTCGATCGTGATCGCGTTGTTCGGCATCGTGAACACACTGGGCCTGTCGATCTATGAGCGAACCCGCGAGCTCGGGCTGCTGCGGGCGGTCGGGATGGACCGCCGATCGGTCAAGCGGATGATCCGGTGGGAGTCCGTCATCATCGCCATCTTCGGCGGCCTCCTCGGCATCGTGGTCGGCATCGGGTTCGGTTTCGCGCTCCAGCGGGCCCTCGAGAGCGAGGGCGTGACGGTGCTCGACATCCCGGTGCCCCAACTGTTCGTGTACCTCGTGCTCGCGGGTCTCGCCGGTGTGCTCGCGGCGATCTTCCCGGCGCGACGGGCGGCGAAGCTGAACGTTCTCGAGGCCATCTCCTACGAGTGAGCCCGAAAGCGGCGCGGAGGGTC
>DASUEW010000483.1:0-5101 GCA_036274875.1 Ilumatobacteraceae bacterium | reverse complement strand
GCGGCGGTCAACCTCACCGCGGCGCGAACCACGTCGGCCGGGTTCTTGACCGTTCACGCGTGCAACGTGGCGGTGCCCAACACGTCGAATCTCAACGTCAGCCCGGGCCGTGACATCGCCAACCTCGTGATCATCCCCACGTCGACTCCGATGTGCGTCACCGTCAACGCCAACACCGACGTGATCATCGATCTCCAGACCACCATCGTCTGAACTTCGATCCACGATCGGCCGATCGGGGCGACGGCGTACTGTCGCGGTGATGAGGACGATCGACACGGGCACCGACGACCTGCTTGCCGCGGTCGACGACGGCGTTGCCACGCTCACCATGAACCGACCCGAGCGCCGCAACGCGATGTCGAGGGCGATGAACGAGGCGCTGGCCCGCGTCCTAGCCGAGGTCGAAGTGGCCGACGACGTCGGCTGCGTAGTGCTCACGGGCGCCGGCGGCGCGTTCTGCGCCGGAGGCGACGTCAAGGGGATGGCGAGCGGCGGCGACGGCGGTGCAGGACCGCGCACGACCTACGACGCCGGCGTACACCTGCAGCGGCTCAACCAGCGGGCGATCAGCCAGCGGTTGTACGAGATGCCCAAGCCGACGATCGCCGCGCTGCCGGGCGCCGCGGCGGGCGCAGGGCTGTCCCTCGCGCTGGCGTGCGACCTCCGCTACGCCGCGCCCGGCATCGTGCTGACGACGGCCTTCGCCAAGGTGGGCTTCTCCGGCGACTACGGCGGCACCTGGTTCCTCACCCGCCTCGTCGGCAGCGGAAAAGCCAGGGAGCTCTACTACTTCTCGGACAAGCTGAGCGCCGAGGAGGCCGAGCGGCTCGGCATCGTCAACGCGATCTTCCCGAGCGAGACGTTCGCCGACGAGGTCGCCGAGCGTGCCCGCCGCCTCGCCGCAGGTCCGACGGTGGCGTATCGCTACATGAAGGAGAACCTCAACCGGGCCGTGCACGGCGAGCTCGGCGAGTGCCTCGACATGGAGGCGGCCCATCACATCCGCACCGGCCAGACCGAGGACCACAGGGAGGCAGCGAAGGCGTTCGTCGAGAAACGACCGCCGACGTTCCGCGGCCGTTAGAACCGACCGGTTCGGAGGGCTCAGTGGCCTCAGCCCGGTCGGGTGTCGATCTCGGCCAGCACTTCGCCGATGATCTTGGTGGCCTTGTGGGGAGGCAGCTCGTCTCCACCCTCCGCCTCGGCGATCTCGGAGGCGAATGCCTGCACCGACGGGTTGCCACCGATGAGCACGTGACGCAGCGCCTCGGCGCCCGCCTCCGGATCGTCGAGCGACTCGACCGCCTCGGCGACATGCTCGGGATCCTCGGCGACGGCGTGCACGACGGCCATCGCCTGCTCGCGACCCGACACCGTCGACACGGACTCACCACGGTCCGGATTCTGCTGCGCGTCCCACTCGGCGAGTGCCTCGTTGTAACCGCCCTCGCCGGGTCGCAACACCATCTCCGAAGGAACGGGCTCGAGCGTCTCGTCGCCAGTCTCAGCGTCGGTTTGGCGCTCGGCCGCCACGGGTACGGTCAGCGAGCCATCGTCGTGTCGGATGATGTCCATGAGCAAGCCGTACCCAACGGCGCCGTCCCGCAATCATCCGGTTGTCCTGTCTACCTTGCCGCGTCACGGTGACGTCGCGCGGACGAAGTCGACGACGACGTGGGCGAGCTGCTCTCCACGATCCTCCTGGAGGAAGTGGCCGCCACCCGAGATGACGGTGTGCGGTTGGCCCTCGCAACCAGGGATCTGGGCGCGCAGCGCCTGGTCGGCGCCCCTGGTGATGGGATCCTGGTCGCTGAACGCGCACAGGAACGGCTTCGTCCACCGGCGCAGCACGTCCCACGCTTGGCGGTTCGGTCCCGCGGCTGGATCGTCGGGGGAAGTCGGCACCAGCATCGGGAACTGCCGGGCGCCCTCCTTGTAGGACTCGTCCGGGAACGGCGCGTCGTAAGCGGCCACGATGTCGGGCGCGAGATCCGTCGTGCAACCGCCGTTGACGATCCTGCCGACGGTGAAGTCGGGGGTCTCCTGCGAGAAGCGCTGCCAGGCGAGGAACGCGTCGCCGGGGTGGCGGTCGCCCGTCGGGAGGAACGTGTTGGCGGCGACGACGCGTGTGAATCGATCGGGATCCTCGGCTACGAGGCGGAGGCCGATGAGCCCACCCCAGTCCTGGCCGAGGAGCGTCGCGTCGCGGAGGTCGACCGCGCCGAGCCAATGCGTCATCCAGTCGACGTGTCGCTGGTAGGTGTAGTCGGTGCGCCGTGCCGGCTTGTCCGACCGACCGAACCCGACAAGGTCGGGCGCGACAGCGCGCAGACCGGCGTCGACGAGGATCGGGATCATCTTGCGGTACAGAAAGCTCCACGACGGCTCGCCGTGCATGAGCAGCACGGGTGGTGCTCCGCTCGGTCCCTCATCGACGTAGTGGACGCGAAGCTCACCGCCTTCTCCGTCGGAGACGTCCGCGTAGTGCGGGGTGAACGGGAAGCCGGGAAGCGACTCGAACCGATGGTCGGGTGTGCGAAGCGTGTCCATCGCCGGGACGCTACGCCGGACGATGCGAGCATGAACTGGTGAACGAGACCTCGATCGAACTGATCCGGTGGGCGGGTCCGTGGGCCGACGACGACCCGGACGCCAACTTCAAGGCCGACGTGGCGCTGTACACGATGCTCGATCCGCTCGAGACGCTCGGGCCGCTCAGCAACTCGACCGGCATCCCCGTGGGAGCCCTCGTTCGGTACGTGCTCGCGCGCTGGGCGTCCGCCGGATCAGAGGCGCTGCTCGGCGCAGGCCCGTCGATCGTCGAGAGGATGTGGGCGACGTTCGAGGAGGCGGAGCGGGCCGCAACCACCGAAGCGCGACTGGCCGCCTACGACGTCGTTCGACAGATGGTGTCCTGGCTCCGGGCTCCGCTCGATCCGTAGTCAAACCCCTACTCGCTGGTGCGCGCCGAGAGGGCGGCGCCGACGATGCCCGCGTTGTTCTCCATCGACGCGACGGCCAATTCGGCGTCGACATCGAGGAAGTGCACCCAGTTGTCCGACCGCTTGCTGGCGCCACCCCCGAAGATGATCAACTCCGGCGAGAACAGCTTGACGATCTCGACGAGGTAGCGCTGAACCCGGGCGGCCCATTGTTCCCACGACAGGTCGTCGCGTTTGCGAGCGCTGGCCGCGGCGCGTTCCTCCGCGTCGAGTCCGTCGAGCTGGATGTGGCCGAGCTCGGTGTTCGGCACGAGTCGGCCGTCGATGAACAGGCCGGAGCCGATCCCGGTGCCGAACGTGAGGACGATCACGACGCCCTCGCGGCCGCGCCCGGCACCGAACGTCATCTCCGCCACCCCTGCCGCGTCGGCGTCGTTCACCACTGCGACGTCACAGCCGGTGGCCTGGGTGAAGAGCGCGTCGGCGTCGGTGCCGATCCACGACTCGTCGATGTTCGCCGCGCTGTGCACCACTCCGTGGCGGACGACCGTCGGCATCGCGGCCCCGATCGGACCTGTCCACTCGAAGTGGGCGACGAGCTCCTTGACGACGAGGGCCATCGCCTCCGGCGTCGCCGGCTGAGGGGTGTCGATGCGGTAGCGCGCGTCGCAGAGCTCTCCCGTGGCGAGGTCGACCGGCGCCGCCTTCATGCCCGAGCCACCGATGTCGATGCCGAACCCGATCGAACCAGCGCTCTTCGTCGTCACGCCGGCCACGGTACCAACTCGGTTCGCGCTCAACCGGTGGCTCGCGTGCGGCGCAGCAACGGGTCGGCGATCGCCAACGCCCGGTCGGCCACCCGCATCACGCGGCCCGCGGCCCCTGGCGTCGAGGAGTCGAGGAGGTTGCCCATCACCTGCAGGGTGATCGTGGCGATCGTCTGTGTACCGACGGCCATCCGCAACCCGGCCCGCAGCAACACCGGGTGACCGATCAAGAACGCGAACCGGCGGCCGGTCCGCAAGAACTCGTCGAAGCGGGCACCCACCTCGATGTCGTACCTGACGGCCGCCGAGTCGGGATCGGCGAGGAACAGGTCGGCGGCGAGCATGCCGGATTCGAGTCCGTAGTCGATCCCCTCGCCGTTCATCGGGTTGATGAGTCCGGCCGCGTCGCCGACGGCGACCCATCCCGGGCCATGCCGGCGGCGCGAGCTCATCGGCAATCGCCACGACCGCGGGCGCTCGAGGTACTCGCCGACGGCCCACGACTCGTCGACCTG
Organism: Ilumatobacteraceae bacterium; assembly: GCA_036274875.1. GTDB lineage: Bacteria > Actinomycetota > Acidimicrobiia > Acidimicrobiales > Ilumatobacteraceae > JALOLG01. The sequence continues at coordinate 874 of DASUEW010000483.1, read as the reverse complement.
TGACCGGTAGTTGTCGAGCAGCTTCGAGAGGTTGAGCCGCTTGAACCCCTTCATCGTCGACAGCGCACCGACGCCCATGTTCACGGTCCCGTCGCCGGCGGGGAACATCCAGCCGTAGCCCGGCACCGCAACACCGTGTTCGTCGCGCAGCGTGAGGCACGCCTCGAGGTGCCGGTCGGCGTGGCGTGGCGACTCGACGTACGTGCGGATCGCCAGGCCGAAGGGTTCGTCGGCAACTCGCTCGGCACCCAGCATGCGCGCCACCTTGCCGGGCGGACCGGTTGCGACGACGACGAGGCCGGCCTCGACCTTGGCATCGCCGGCGAGGATCCCGAACACCCGCCCGGTGTCGTCGAGCAGCGGCTCTCCGGGTGTCTCCCAGCGGACCTCGGCGCCGGCCTCGGCCGCCGCATCGATCAACGCCTTGTCGAGCCGGCGCCGCGGCCACACCGCGCCCTCGGCGGGAAACCGTCCCGTCGCCGGCCACGCGAGCTCGCGCGTCCGCTTGCCGGCGATCATCCGCAAGCCGTCGATGCGGTGGGCGTCGTCGAGTGGGATCCCGAGCTCGTTCAGCGCGGCGACGGCGCGCGGCGTCAATCCGTCACCGCAGACCTTGTCACGACCGTGTGCGGCGAGGTCGACCACGAGGACGCGTGCGCCTCCCCGAGCGCCCTGGATGGCCGTGGCGGCGCCCGCCGGTCCGGCGCCGATGACGGCGATGTCGTACCGCTCCGTCACGGCTCGTTCACAGTCACGGTTCGGTCACGCATTGATCACGAGGCACGGGTCAGCCCGCATCGGACTCGTTGTGGCGCTGATGATGGTGGATCACCTCGGCGACGATGAAGCGCAGGAACTTCTCGGTGAACGTCGG
>DASUEW010000482.1:0-2947 GCA_036274875.1 Ilumatobacteraceae bacterium | reverse complement strand
GGTCGGGCTGATCGCCGCCGCGGCATCGATCGCGACGTCGGTGCTCACGACGCGTGCGCCGGGAATGTCGATGCGGCGGGTGCCGCTGTTCTCGTGGGCGGCACTCATCTCCGCGATCGGCGCGCTGTTGTCGCTGCCGGTCCTCGTCGGCGCTCTCGTGTTCCTGTTCGTCGATCACCGTAACGCCCGCGCCGTGTTCGGCGGCAACGAGGGGATCGGCAACTGGATCGGTTGGGCCTTCACGCAGCCCGTCAGCTACGTGTTCGCGCTCCCCGCCATCGGCGTGGCAGCCGAGCTGTTGCCGGTCACGTTCGCCCGCCGGCAGGTGATGCGCGGTGTCGTCTACACCGGACTTGGGCTGGTGGGAGTCGGCGCCCTGTCGGCGGTCACACAACAGAACGTGCACAGCCTGCCCTGGTCGGGGAGCGGGCTCGACACCGACCAGCTCGGCACCAAGTTCGACGATTTCGTGCCGTTCGCGCTGTTCAACCTGGTCCCGGTGCTCGGAGTGCTGATCGTGATGGCGGTCGGCGCGCTGGCGGCGAAGGGGGCGCGGCCGTCGATCACCTCGCCGTCCCTGTTCGGCTTCCTCGGCGTCGGGATGATCCTCGTCGGCATGCTCGGCGGTGTGCTCTACCCGATCGATGACCTCGGTCTCCAGGGCACGGTGTTCGAGGAGGGCGCACTCGTGTACGTCGTGTACGGGGCTGTGCTCGGGATCATGGGCGGGGTCGTGTTCTGGGCGCCGAAGCTCTGGGGCCGCACGGTTCCGGACAAGCCGGCGATGGGTCTCGCCGGCCTCGGGTTGATCGCAACCGTGCTGGCGTCGCTGCCGTACTACGCGGCGGGGTTCGCCGATCAGCCCGCCGCCTCGCCCACGTACGACTACGGCGGTCCCGGCGAGCTCTGGAACGCGTTGGTGCTGGTAGGGCACGGGCTGATGCTGCTCACCGTGCTGGCGTTCGCCGGGCTCGCCGCCAAGGCGCTGCGTACCAATGGTGATGCGGGTGATGACGCGGGCGATGCGCCCGGCGACGATCCGTGGGATGCGCACACGGTCGAGTGGACCACCACGTCACCGGCGCCGTTCGACAACTTCGCCGAGGTGCCCGTCGTCACGTCGGCCGAGCCGGCGCTCGACCGCAAGTCATCGGAGCTCGCGTCGTGACCCTCGCACTCCCGCCGGGGCCGGCTCCGGCACCACGTCGCCAGATCTTCGTCGGCACCGCGCTCGGGTGTGTCGCCGGCACGATGCTGATCGGCGGCCAGCTCGCGATCTGGGCCCTGATCCGCGACCGCGCGGTCGATGCCGGCCAGCGCTTCCCCGCCTCGTTCGAGATCCCACAGGTCGCCTCGAACGTGATGTTGATGACGCTCTACGCGCTCTGCTTGTTCGCCCAGTGGACGGTGTACTCCGCCAAGCGCGGCGATCGCATGCACGTTGGCCTCTCGCTCGGCATCGTCGCCCTGATGGCCGTCGCGTTCATCAACGCCCAGGCGTACGTGTACCACGCGATGGAGATGCCAGTCGCCGACGGCGGGTATCCCGGCATGTTCTACGCGATCACAGGCACGATGGTGGCGCTGGTGATCATCGGGCTGGTCTTCACTGCGGTCACCGCGTTCCGGGCGCTCGGTGGTCGCCGCGGTGAGCTCGAGCTCGTCTCGTCGCACGCCATGTACTGGTATTTCGTAGCCGCAGCCTTCTCGGGCGTCTGGTTCCTCGTGTACGTGACGAAGTGAGTTGATCATGTTCACGACCGGCTCCAAGCTCCTGATCGGATCCACCGTCATCGCGATCCTCGCCGCCGTGCTCTACGGCGTCACCCAGAAGGGCACGCTCGGCACGATCGGTCTCGTCTCGGCATCCGTCGCACTTGCCTTCCTCACCACGGTCAACGTGTTCGTACGCGACTCGAACGTGTCGGCGATGGACATCGATGCCCACGCGGCCGCGCCCGCGGCCCGCCGCCCGCCCGCCGCCAGCCTGTGGCCGCTCGCGGCTGCTCTCGGCGCCACGATGGTGGCCCTCGGCGTCGTCACGTTCCCGGCGATCACGATCCTCGGGCTCATCGTGTTGTTGGCGGCGACCGCCGAGTGGCTCGTGCAGGCGTGGAGTGAGCGGGCGTCGGCCGATCAGGCGTACAACGCCGCCGTCCGCGAACGGATCGCCCAACCGTTGGAACTACCGATCCTCGGTGCGATCGGGGTGGCGGTCATCATCTACTCGATCAGCCGGGTGATGCTCGGGCTGCCGTCGAAGACAGGCGCCGTCGTCGCGTTCGTGGTCGTCGCTGCACTCGTGCTGCTCGTCGGCAGCCTGACGTCGGTGAGGCGCAGGCTCTCGACCGGCACGGTCGCCGGTGTGTGCTCGATCGCGGTGCTCGCGATCGTCGCCAGTGGCGCCGCCTACGGGCTGAACGGTGAACGTGAGACGCACCACCACGAGACCACCGGTGCGCTCGCCGAGGATGGTGACTGTGGCGCCGAGGAGACCGAGGCCGACGAGGACACGTCGCAGACCGTCTCCGCCAAGGCGAATGTCGCGGCCACCATCACGCTCACGGCTGATGAGCGGCTCGTCTACGACGTGCCCGGATTCGACGGGGGGACCGCCACGCTCACGCTTCCGAGGTCGACCGCGAACAACGTGCTGTTCCGCAACGAATCCAACGAGCACCGGCGGCTGTCGATCGACACCGGCACCGGTGCCGCCGCGCCGGACGCGGCTGCCGCTCCCGACGCGACTGCCACACCCGACACCCGAGTGGTCTGCACCGCGCTCGTCAAAGAGGGTGGCGTGCAGATTCTGACCGTGCGCTTCGCCAAGCCCAGTTTCGCAGCTGCGAACGGGTACGAGTTCACCGTGCCTGGCGTCGACGGAGCCGTCCTCCCGGTGGTGGTGCCGTGAGCCGCCGCCTGGTGAGGAGCGTCGGCCTCGCGGCCG
>DASUEW010000481.1:0-9208 GCA_036274875.1 Ilumatobacteraceae bacterium | reverse complement strand
ACGATCGAGTCACCCGTGTTCCAGTACGAGCGCGGCTCGGGGTTCAGCCAGTAGACGTGACGCGCCTTGTGGCGCATCTCCTTGACGACCCACGCCTGGCTGGCGTGGTAGTTGTTGCGGGCGTCGCCGAGGAGCAGGACGGTGGTCTTGGGGCCGACATCCTTGCCGTAGCGCTCCCAGAACACCTCGAACGCATGCCCGTAGTCGCTGTGACCGTCGACCCACACGACGTCGGCCTCGGTGTTGACGCGGTGGATCGCCTCAGTGATGTCCTCGGTGGCCTTGAAGTAGTCGGTCACCTCATCGATGCCGTCGATGAAGACGAACGACCGGACCTTCGAGAACTGGTTCTGGATCGCATACACGAGCATCAACGTGAAGCGGGCGAACGCCGCAACCGAACCGGAGATGTCGGCGACGACCATCAGTTCCGGCTTGGCCGGCCGCGGGTACTTGAACTTCGGTTCGGCCGGCACCCCGCCGTAGCTGAGCGAGTGGCGCACGGTGTTGCGGAAGTCGAGCGGGCCCTTGCGCCCGTGGCGGCGCTTGCGGGTGAGGCGGGCGGCGAGCTTGCGGGTCAGCGGGTACAGCGCCTTCTTTAGTGACTGCATCTCGTCGCGTGAGGCGTGCATGAACTCGACGTCTTCCGGCAGCGGCTTGCGCAGCGTCTTCGCCATCGCCTCGGCACCGCGGTCGGCGACCAGCCGGCGCCTGATCTCGGCCTCCACCTCGGCCTTGAACTTCTCGATGCGGTCCTGGTACTCCTCTTTCTCGAGGCGCTCCTCGAGCGACGTCAACTCGCCGCCAACTTGCTCCCTGGTGGCCTCCATCAGCTTCTCGAGCATGCCGTCGAGGTCGAGGTTGCGCAGCGTGCGGTACAGGTAGTACGTGCCGCCGACCGGCCGCCCCGGCTCCATCCCGGCGAAGCGCTGCACGGCCTGGCGGGCCATCGCCCGCATCATCGCCTGATCGCCGTTGAGCAGCGCCTGCATCAACATCTGGGCGATCTCTTCGGGGGTGAGGTTGTCCATCGCCCCGCCCCCGTCGGCGCCGCGCCCCTCGGCTTGGCGCATCTGCTCCTGCATTTCGCGCCACATCTCGTCGAGGTTGGTCTCGTCGCCCTCGACCAGCCGGTACTCGGGACCGCGCAGGCTGAAGTAGACCTCGAAGACCGTCTCGAACGCGCGCCAATGGGCGTTGTTCTTGACCAGCGTCGCGCCGAGTGCGTACTTGAACGCCTCCCGGTCGTCGATCGGGATGTGCTGCACCGCCTCCATCGCGTCGAGGTTCTCGGTGAGGCTGACCGGAAGCCCGGCGTTGCGGAGCTCACCGACGAACCCGTTCAGCAAGTCGAGCATGACAGCGCGCCGGGTGGGTTCAGGTCTCGACCGACAGCTCTTTGGCCGTCTTGGCGATGTCGGTCTGATACTTGAGCAAGATGTGCAAGGTCTCCTTGGCGACCTTCTCGTCGATGGTCTCGATGTTGAGCAGCATCAACGTGCGCGCCCAGTCGAGGGTCTCCGACACGCTCGGCGACTTCTTGAGGTCGAGCTGGCGGATCGAGCGGACGATGCGGGCGATCTGATCGGCGAGGTTGTCGGTGACACCCGGCACCTTGGTGAGCACGATCTCCTTCTCACGCTCGAGCGTCGGGTAGTCGACGTGGAGGTACAAGCAGCGCCGCTTCAGCGCCTCCGACAGCTCGCGGGTGTTGTTCGACGTCAGGAACACGAGCGGGATCTGCTTGGCGACGATCGTGCCGAGCTCGGGGATCGACACCTGGTAGTCGGACAGGATCTCGAGCAGCAGCGCCTCGGTCTCGACCTCGACCCGGTCGACCTCGTCGATCAGCAGCACGACCGGATCGTCGGCGCTGATCGCTTCGAGCAGCGGGCGGGTGAGGAGGAACTCATCGGAGAAGATGTCGTCGTGGACCTCGCTCCACGAGTCGGAGTCCTTGTCGGCCTGGATGCGCAGCAGCTGCTTCTTGTAGTTCCACTCGTACAGCGCCTTGGACTCGTCGAGACCCTCGTAGCACTGGAGGCGGATCAGGCGGGCGCCGGTCATCTCCGCTGCCGACTTGGCGAGCTGCGTCTTGCCGGTGCCGGCAGGACCCTCGACGAGCACCGGCTTGCCGAGCCGGTCGGCGAGGAACACCACGCCGGCGATGCCGTCGTCGGCCAGGTAGTGCACGTCGCGGAGCCCGTCTCGCACCTGCTGCACGCTCTCGAAGCGCTCTTCTGTCATGCGTCGCACGCTACCGCCACCCTTGACCAGGGGGTCAATCGGATACGGAGCCCGAACTGTCTGCTTCAGATGGCCCGCCGCTTCACTTCAAAGCAGACAGTTCGACCACACCCCCGGAACTGTCTGCGCCAGGCGGCCCGCGGCTGCATATGAAGCAGACAGTACGCTTCGGCGACGATGGCAGGGCCGCTGGCGAAGTATGTGTCGGCCTTCGTCGATGCCATCGATCACGATCTGGCGGAGCTGGCGGGCGAATCGCACCGCGACGACTGCCTGCGCGAGGCATCCGACTTGGTGAGTGCGATGCTCGACGCCGATGGGAGGCTCTCCGACGCCGAACTGCGGGCATGGATCGACGACATCGGCTCGCTGCTCACGCCGCCGATGATCGTGACGCCGCAGCGCCTCCGCGAGGGCGGGATGCTCGACGGCACAGCCGCGTGGATCGAGCGGCCGAGCACACTGTTCGACCTGCTCCTCAAGGCCGACGCCCGCGACGGCGAGCGCCGCGCCAACCACTATTACGACCTGGCGCTCAAACTCGCCCACGCGACGGCCGCGATCGACCTCGTGCCCTCACTCGACGAGATCGGCGCGATCGACCGGTTCCGTTCGACGCTGCTGCGGGCGATGGATTCCGGCGGCGTGGCCCGACCGGGCCAACCGAGTCATCCAACATCCACGGTCGCCACTGCGGGATCACGGGCCGGCACGGTGCCACCCGAACCGGAGCTCCCACCGGAGCGCCCGCTGGAGGAACTGCTCGCTGAGCTCGACGAGCTGATCGGGCTCGATCACGTGAAGGAGGAGATCCGCCGCTTGACCAGCCTGTTGCGCATCCAGCGGATCCGCGTCGAGCGCGACCTCCCGACCGTCGAGACCAGCCATCACCTCGTGTTCACCGGTAACCCAGGCACCGGCAAGACCACCGTCGCGCGGCTGCTCAGCCAGATCTTCCGTACCCTCGACGTTGTCACCAAGGGGCACCTCGTCGAGACCGATCGTTCGCAACTCGTCGCCGGCTACGTGGGCCAGACCGCCGCTCGGACCCGCGCCGTGCTCGAATCGGCGCTCGGTGGCACCGTGCTGATCGACGAGGCGTACGCCCTCGCCAGGGGCGGCGAGAACGACTTCGGTTTGGAGGCGATCGACACGCTCGTCAAGTTCATGGAGGACCATCGCGATGACCTGGCGGTCGTCGCCGCCGGCTATCCGGAAGAGATGCGCAAGCTGATCGAGGCGAATCCGGGTCTCGAGAGCCGCTTCACGCGCACGGTCGACTTCCCCGACTACACCGACCAAGAGCTCGTCGCGATCTTCGACTCGATGAGCTCGAAGAAGCGCTATCACCTCGACGACGATGCCCGGCGCACGTTGACTGCGCTCGTCGCCGCCGAGCCACGCACGCGTGGGTTCGGCAACGCCCGCTTCGTGCGCAACGTCTTCGAGCAGGCGGTCTCGTTGCAGGCGCTCCGACTCGCGACCGTCGAACAGCCGACCGACGACCAGCTCACCAAGCTCACTGCTGACGACATCAGGGGCGTGTAGCGCGCATGAGCTTCCGCGACCGTTTCTTCACGCCGGGCACCGCCAAGGCGATCCTGTCGTGGCGGATCTTGCTCGGCATCGGCGTGGCGGTCGCCCTCGCGTTCACGCCGATCGGCGTGCCCGCGGCGATCGGTGTCGGCGTGCTCGCGTACGTCGTGTCCGTTGTCGCCGCGATGCCGAAGGGGGCCAAGCCACCACGGATCGACCCGTTCACGTTGAGCGAACCATGGCGCCAGATGGTGCAGGGAGCACAAGGCGCCGGCCGGCGCCTGCACGAGACGGTGAGCGCCACACCAACCGGTCCCCTGCGCGAGCGTCTCGACGGCATCGTCGGCAAGCTCGACCGGGCTCTCGCCGAGTGCTGGGAGATCGCCCGCCGCGGTGACGACATCGACGAGGCCATCACCCGTCTCGACCAGACGGCGCTGCGCTCGAAGCTGGGCACGTTGCGCGCCAAGGTCGAGGCCGGCCCTTCGGACGACCTGGCCGCGGCCGTCGCGTCGGTCGAGGAACAACTTGCCTCGGCCGAGCGGCTGAAGGAGCTCTCGGCGCAGACCGCCGGTCGCCTCCGCCTCACCCAGACCCGCCTCGACGAGCTCGTGGCGCGCGCCGCCGAGGTCAGCATCGGCGCCGGCGACACCGACGCGTACGCCCACGACGTCGACGACCTGGTCATCGAGATCGAAGCGATGCGGTTGGCCGTCGAGGACACGCGAACCGCATGATCCTCAAACGTCTCGGCGCCATCGCCCTCGCCGTGATCCTGATCGGCGGAGCCTGGCTGGTCCGCGACCGAGTGATCGACGACGACGGAGGCGGTGGCGGCTCCAGCTCGGGCGACAACGATCCGCCGCCAGCCGGACGCGAGATCGTGTGCGTGACGGACCTCCGCGAAGCATGCGACGCACTCGCTGATACGCACGACGATCTCGTCATTCGGATAGTGGACGCCGGAGAGACGCTCGATGCGCTGACCGAACTGGAAGATCCGTCCGAGGCGCCGATTTGGATCACTATGGCACCGTTGCCCGAGATGGTCGACGACCTGCGCGCGGCGGCGCGCACCGCGCCCATGGGTACCCAGCAGACGACGATTGCGTCGTCGCCGATTGCGCTCGTCGTGCTCGCCGATCGAGCCTCCGCCTTGACGGCGGCGTGCGGGAACCCGCTCGATTGGCACTGTGTCGGTGCAGCCGCCGGACAGTCGTGGGAGGAGATCGGAGGCGACCCGTCCTTTGGCCTGGTCCGTCCGGCATTCGCTCCGATCGAAAGCACTTTCGGTTTGCTCGGCGTAGCCGACGCTGTGTCCGGCTACTTCGGCGCGAGCCCACTCCAGCTGGAGGATCCGAGTTTCGTGTCGTGGGGACGACGGCTTGCACGCGCCGTACCGGCCAGTGCGGTGTCGGGTCCCACCGCAATCGCGACGATCCAAATACGCGCGAGCGCACTCGACATCGCGGTTGGCCCTGCCGCGGAGTTGTCCGACACGAGCCGCTCACCGGTCACCCCCCAATACGCTGATCCGATGGTCCGTGCAGACGTCGTGGTAGCGGTTCCGATCCAAACCTCGCTGCCGAGCGGCCTCATCGAGGACCTTCGGCGGCTGTTGATCACCGAGGGCAAGTGGGATGCGGCGTCGACGGATCGGAACCCGCTACCGAGCGCTCGCGACATGCTCGCCATCCGGTCCGCGTGGGAGCTGTTCTCATGACACCACGTCGTTGGGTCGCGGCGGCACTCGTCGCGGCGCTTGCCGTGTCGGCGTGCGCGGGCGGGTCCGACGACGACTCGGGCTCGGACTCCGACGACCTGTCCGGTGCCGACCCGGGCGACTGCATCACGGTCGACATGGCGGTCAGCAGCGAGAAGATCGCGCTGTTGACCGAACTGGCCGAGGAGTTCAACGACAGCGACGAGGCCGAGATCGACGAAGGCTGCGTGTTCGTCCGCCCGTACAGCAAGGCGTCCGGCGGGGCGGCCCAGCTCATCGTCGACGGGTGGCCGAACCCGGAGGCCAACGGCAACCGGCCCGTGATCTGGTCGCCCGCCGCATCCGGATGGGCCGGCATCGTCAACGAGCGCGCCGGCGCCGTGCTCGCCCCGGCCGGCACGCCGTTCATGCTCACGCCGCTCGTGATCGCGCTGCCCCAACCGATGGCCGAGGCCCTCGGATGGCCCGACGAGCCGATCGGCTTCGCCGACATCGTCGAGCTCGCCAACGATCCCGAGGGGTGGGCGTCGCTCGGTCACCCGGAATGGGGTCCGTTCCGACTCGGCAAGACCAACCCGAACTACTCCACCAGTGGGCTCAACTTCACGATCGCCGAGTACTACGCGGCCACCGGCAAGACCCGCGGCCTCACGACCGAGGATCTGAATCGACCGGAGGCGATCGAGTTCGCCCGCAACGTCGAGTCGGCGGTCGTGCACTACGGCGACATCACGATGACGTTCCTCAACAACTGGTTCGCCACCGATGTGCGCGGTACGTCACTCACCTACACGTCCGCGGTCGCGGTCGAGGAGAAGAGTGTCATCGACTACAACCTCGGCAACCCCGACGGCGTGCTGGCGGCCGGCGAGACGCCTCGCGTCCCCCGTGTACCACTCGTCGCGATCTACCCGAGCGAGGGCACGCTCTTCTCCGACAACCCGTTCATCATTCTCGACACCGAGTGGGTGACCCCCGAGCAGAAGGTCGCGGCGAGCGCGTTCGAGGAGTACGTGCAGCGGCCGGAGAACCAGGCCAAGGTCCTCGAGTTCGGTTTCCGGCCGAACAACCCGAGTGTGCCGCTCGCCGACCCGGTGAGCGCGGCAAACGGCGTCGATCCGAACCAGCCCACCGCCGAGCTCGAGGTGCCCTCACCGGAGGTGCTGGTGCGGATCCTCGACGCGTGGGCCGAACAACGCAAGGAGGCGCGCGTCCTGCTCGTGCTCGACATCTCGGGCTCGATGGGCGAGCTGGCCACCGAATCCGAGACCAAGCTCGACCTCGCCAAGGAAGCGGCGGTCGGCGCCCTCGGCCAGTTCAAGGACGCCGACGAGGTCGGGCTGTGGGTGTTCAGCACCGACCTCGGTGGCGACGATCCGAACTACCGCGAGGCCGTGCCGGTGGCGCCGATCGGCGACAACCGCAACCAACTCGAAGAACAGATCCTGGCCCAGATCCCCACCAACGGGACGCCGCTGTACGACGTCACGTCGAAGTCGTACGCGGCGATGCTCGACACGTACGACCCGGCCAAGATCAACGCCATCGTCTTCCTCACCGACGGGGTCAACGACGACGGCAACCTCGGCGACGACAACGACGAGTTCGACGCCCTCATCGCCCAGCTGCGATCGGGGAGCGAGGGCGCCAGCTCGCGACCAGTGCGGGTGTTCACGATTGCCTACGGCGAGGGCGCCGACGAGGTGACGCTACGTGCCATCGCCCAGGCGACGTCGGCCGCCCACTACAACGCGTCGAACCCGGCCACGATCCAGCAGGTGTTCACCGCCGTCATCTCCAACTTCTAGCGTCAGCCAGCACCTCCGAGTTCAGCCATGGCCAGACCCAGCTTCCGCGATCGCTTCCTGACGCCGCCGGTCGCCCGCGCCATCATGTCGCCGCTCGGCATCGTGCTGTTCGGCGCCGCGTCGGCGGGGGCGATCCTGGTCGGCGCTCCGATCGCGGTGGCGGCCGGAGTCGGCGTGCTGGCGTGGGGTGGTCGGGTGTTCGCGGCCGTGCCACGCGCGGCGAAGCGCGGCGATCGGATCGAGCCCTTCACGCTCGGCGATCCCTGGCGGTCGTACGTGGTCGGGGCCCAACAATCGAAGGAGCGGTTCGACCGGATGGTCCACGACATGGCCGCCGGACCGCTCAAGGATCGGCTGTCGGATCTGGCGTCGCGGCTCGACGACGGTGTGGCCGAGTCGTGGCGCATCGCGCGTCGAGGTAACGACATCTCAGGAGCGCTGGCCCGGCTCGACACGGTGAGCGCCCAGGCGGAGCTGGCCGAGCTCCGCCTGGCGACCGGCAACGCGATTCCGGAGCGCTCGACGGCGAAGACCATCGAGGCGCTCGAAGCGCAGATCGCCTCGGCACACCGGCTGCAGCAGACGGCCGACGACGCCAAGTCGCGCCTGCGTCTGCTCGACGCACGGTTCGACGAGCTCGTCGCGCGCGGGGTCGAGGTGAGCATCGGTTCGGGTGACACCGATGTGCTCGGGAACGACGTCGACGGCCTCGTCACCGAGCTCGAATCATTGCGTATGGCCCTCGAGGAGACGAACGCCGCCGAAGGGGTACCGGGCACGGAGGGGCTGCCGGGCACGTGGCCACCTTCCTGAGCCAACGTCTATGAGCAGGGCCACGTGAGCGACCTGTTCAAGTCGAACGTCACCGTCGCGGTCGGAACCGCGCTCTCGCGGGTCACCGGCTTGCTCCGGGTCGTCGTGTTCGGTGCGGTCATCGGCCGGACCGCCCTCGCCGACGCCTACAAGCTCGCCAACGAGACTCCCAACATCGTCTACGAGCTGCTGCTCGGCGGGGTGTTGTCGGCCACGCTGGTGCCGCTGTTCTCGTCGTTCGTCGAGACCGACGACGAGGAATCGACGAACGTCGTGATCACCATCTCGGTCACGCTGATGGCAGCGCTGACTCTGATCGCGGTGATCGCGGCGCCGCTCATCTTCCGGGTGTACACACTGTCGACCGCGGCGGGCGTCGACGCCGACGTCCTCCGCGACGTCGGCACGACGCTGACCCGGATCTTCCTGATCCAGATCCTGTTCTACGGTCTGACCGGGATCGCCAACGCGTTCTTGAACAGCCGGCGCCGGTTCTTCGCGGCTGCGTGGAGCCCGATCCTGCCCAACCTGATCATCGCCGCCACGCTGCTGTCGTTGCCGTCCCCGGACGCGGGCGGCTGGGAGCTCGGCGACGTGATCACCGACGACCGCTTGCGATGGACGCTCGGCCTGGGTGCGACCGCCGGCATCGCAACCATGGCGCTGGTGCTGATCCCGGCGGTGTTGCGGACCGGGTTCCGCTTCCGACCGGTCTGGAACTGGCGCCACCCGGCAGTGCGGAGGCTGCTGACGATGTCGGCGTGGACGCTCGGCTTCGTCGCCGCCAACCAGGCGGCGCTGATCGTCGTGCGCAACCTCGCCGACCCGGGGTCCGGCGATGCCGCCGCGTACTTCGACGCGTTCACGTTCTTCGTGCTCCCGCACGGGCTGCTCGCGGTCTCGATCGCGACGACGTTCCAACCCGAGATGTCGAGGGCCGTGGCCCGCCGGGACCGCACGTCGTTCATCCGCCAGACGTCGCTCGGCATCCGGATGATCGCCCTGTGCACCATCCCTGCCGGTGTCGGCATCTTCGTGCTCCGCCGGCCGATCGTCGGCGCGCTTCTCCAGCACGGCGAGT
>DASUEW010000480.1:0-5144 GCA_036274875.1 Ilumatobacteraceae bacterium | reverse complement strand
AAGCGCACCTCGCGGAACGTGTCCTCCGATTCCCAGATGTCGACGTCGAGCAGGACGTGCGCGTCGTCTTCGATCACCGGTCCGAGGCGGATCAGGATGCCCTCGTCCTTGACGGCGACGACGCCTTCGGTCTCGACGAGCCCTTCAGCGCGTTCGTCGAGAAAGCGGACGTTCGCGACGTCCTCCGTCGCCTCGATCAGCTCCGCCTGCACGTCGAGGCTGATCGCCGCTCCTTCGCCCCTCGGCTCGATGAACACCGACATCGGTTGTTCGGCTGTCGCGCCGCCGGCATCGTCGACGAGCCAGCGGACGACCTCGTCGTACACCGCGCTGGCCCGGATCTCGTCCTCGTTCGCCGCCCCGATCGAGCACGACACGAGTGGGGCGAGCGCGAGCAACGCGAGCAGGCGGCTCGGCCTCACCCCCACGTCCATCCCCGCAAGCTACTGGTCGGGCGCCCCGCTGTGACCGGCATCGACGTCGACTCGCGCAAATCGTCCACCACCGTGCGCCGTGGCCCGGCGTTCAGCGGTACGGCGAGAAGTCGGGGGGCCGCTTCTCGTTGAAGGCCGCGACGCCCTCGCGGGCCTCGGCGGTGCCGACGAACAACTCGAGGCTGTCGAATGCCATCGCTCCGATGCCGGCGATGTGCTCGGTCTCGGCGTTGAACGAGTGCTTCAGCACCTTGAGCGCCGTGGGGGACAGAGCGAGCGCCTCGTCGGCCCATGCGCGCACGGTTGATCGCAGCTCGGTCAAAGGCACGACGGCGTTCACGAGCCCCCATCGCTCGGCGGTCGCGGCGTCGTACTGGCGACAGAACATCCAGATCTCGCGGGCACGCTTCTGGCCGATGATCCGGGCGAGGTAGGCGGAGCCGAACCCGGCATCGAACGATCCGACCCGGGGGCCGGTCTGGCCGAACCTGGCGTGTTCGGCCGCGATCGTGATGTCGCAGGACACATGCAGCACGTGGCCGCCACCGATCGCGAACCCGTTGACGGCGGCGATGACGGGCTTGGGGATGTCGCGGATCACGCGGTGGACGGCCTCGATCTCGAACATCCCGGTCTCGGTCGGGCCGTAGTCACCTGTCTCCGCGCGCTGCTTCTGATCGCCACCGGTGCAGAACGCCTTGTCGCCCGCACCGGTCAGGGCCACCACTCCGACCGCCCGGTCGGCCCACGCCGTCTTGAACGCAGCCAGCAGTTCGTCGACAGTTCGTCCGCGGAACGCGTTGTACCGCTCGGGTCGATCGATCGTGATCCACGCCAGACCGGCGTCGACCTCGTACGTGATGTCGTGCAGGTCGTCCATGCTGATCATCGGTCGATGTCCTCCGAGGGGCGCGAGCGACCGACTGTAACGGGACCATCGGGTACGGTCGATCGGGCATGGATCTTCAGTTGCAGGGCCGTTCGGTCGTGGTCACCGGGGCCGGCTCGAACATCGGCCGAGCGGTGGCGTTGGTGTTCGCGTCGGAGGGGACCGCGCTCACGCTCGCCGACATCGACGACAGCCAGACGCAGCGCGTCGTTGAGATCGCCCTCAGCTCGGGCGCGGCCGACGCCCACTTCGTGCACACCGACGTCACCGACTTCGCCGCGGCCGAGGCGATGATCGGCGCCGCCCACGAGCGGTACGGGTCGGTCGACGTGCTCGTGAACTGCGTCGGCTGGGATCAGCTGATGTTCTTCACCGACACCACGCCGGAGTTCTGGGAGAAGGTCATCCGCATCAACTACGTCGGCGTGCTCAACTGCACGAGGGCGGCGCTCGCCCACATGGTCCCCCAGCAACGTGGCTCGATCGTGTCGATCTCGTCCGATGCCAGCCGGCAGGGCGAGCCGCGCGAAGCCGTCTACGGCGGCGTGAAGGCCGCGATCAACAGCTTCATGAAGTCGATCGCGAGGGAGAACGGCCGGGCCGGCATCCGATGCAACGTCGTGTGTCCGGGCGTGACGATCCCGGAGGACGACGACGAGGTCGGCGATTCGAGCATGTGGCGCGACAAGGATTCGATGTTCACGCCCGAGCAGCTCGAGAAGGTGGCGCGGGCGCTCCCGCTGCGCAAGATCGGCCGCCCGCGCGACGTCGCCAACGCGGTCGTGTTCCTCGCGTCGGACGCAGCCGCCGGGCACATCACCGGGCAGGTGCTGTCGGTTTCGGGCGGCTACACGATGATCGGCTGAGCGGGACCAGACGCCGGTGGCGATCGTCCTCGCACTCCTCGCCGCCTTCGTCTACGGCGTCTCCGACTACGCGGGTGGGCGGACCAGCCGGCGAGCCAGCCCCTTCGTCGTCTCGCTGATCGCGGAGACGTCGGTCCTGGCACTGCTCGTCGTCCTCGTGCCCGCGGCGAGCACGTCCAACCCCGAACGTGCGGATCTGGCGTGGGGAGCGGCCGCCGGGGCCGCCGGCGCGGTCGGCATCATCGCGTTGTACCACGCGCTCGCCAACGGCGCGATGACAGTGGTCGCCCCGATCACCGGGGTCGTGTCGGCCGTGGTGCCCGTCGCGGTCGGATTGGCGATCGGGGAGCGGCCGAGCGTGCTGGCACTCGTCGGCGTGTCGATGGCAATCGTGTCGGTGGCGCTGATCGGAGGGTTGATCGGTGTTCCACACGTGCGCACGCCGGTCTCGCTGGCGATGGTCGCGTTGCTCTCGGGCGCGTCGTTCGGGCTGTTGTTCGTGTTCTTCGACCAGGCCGGTGACGACAGTGGGCTGTGGCCGCTGCTCGGTGCGCGCTTGGCGTCGGGGCCATTGCTCGTGATCGCGTACGTCGCAACCCGGCCCCATGGCCGGATCGACCGCCGGATCGTTCTCGTCGCGATTCTCATCGGCGTCCTCGGCATGTCGGCCAACTTCTTCTACCTGCTGGCCACCCGGCGCGGGCTGCTGACGATCGTCGCTGTCGTGGTGGCCATGTACCCGGCCAGCACGGTCCTCCTCGCGACGGTGTTCGACGGGGAGCGGATGCGTCGTCCGCAGCTGATCGGACTGGCGATCGCCGCACTCGCGCTCGTGATGGTCACGATCGGGCGGTGACCGCGGCGGACAGCGCGTCCGCCACCGTCGAGGCCCCCGACTCACCGATCAGCACGTCGTAGTGGTTGGCGCCGGCCACCGTCGACCACGCGTGCTGCGGATACCGTGTCTCGTACTCGATCGGGATGAGCGGAGGAGGCGCGGCGAGCACGCCGAGCTCGGCGCGCACGATGCGCAGCGGTTCTTGCCGGCGGTCGAGCGCCGATCGGACCTCGGCGTCGGTGAGCAACTCGGCACCGTCGAATCGGACCGCTTCCTCGCTGACGGAGCTGTGGAAGCTGCCGTCTTCCCCCTCGACCAGGTCGGCGAGTACGTAGCGCTCGATGTCGGGCGTGATGCCGCCGGCGAAGGCGGGATGCCGTTCCCACATCTCGCGGTACGCCATCCGGTTGGGCCACGTCTGGCGCAGCCGCGCGATCGCCGGGCCGAGGGTCAGATCGAGCACGTCCTGGATGGCGACACCTTCCGGTACCGGCAGCGCGACCCCACCGTCGACCAGCACCACGTCGGCGACCAGGGCTGGATGGCGTTCGGCGGTGAGCAACGCTACGTAGGCGCCCATCGAATGGCCGGTGACCACGACCCTGCCGACTCCGAGCTGCTCGATCACGGCCGCGACGTCGTCAGCGTGCTGGCGGATGCCATATGGCGGCGGGGCATCGGAGCTGGTGCCGCGGCCGCGTAGGTCGACGGCCACGAGACAGACGATCCCGTCGAGCTGGCTGGCGACCGCTGCCCAACTCCACGCGTTGGCGGTGATGCCGTGGATCGCGACGACCGTGGAGGTGGCGTGCGCACAGGGCCAACGGATCGTTCCGATCTCCGTGTCGCCCACGTCGACGCGGATCAGCTCGGGAGTCGCCATCGTCCGTCACCTCCGATCCGCCCCGGACGTTACCGAGTTTGCGCTCGCCGCGCACAAGCCGGGAACGACGTCGGTCATCGAGTCAGCGCGGTTCGCGCGGGAGGCCGAGCACGCGCTCACCGAGGATGTTGCGCATGATGTTCGACGTGCCGCCCATGATCGTGTAGCCAGGGGCGTAGAGCAGCCCATGGACCACATCGCTCCAGGTTGTCGCGGATGCGCCGTACGCCGCCGCGACGAACTCGGCGACGCGCCACTCGTGCTCGGTGCAGAAGCACTTCGTCGCCGCCGAGAAACCCTTCGGGGCCTGCCCGAGCACCTCGCGCGTGACGAGGATCCTTCCCACCCGATAGCCGATCTCGAGGGCCGCGATCCGTTGTCGGACGATCGGGTCGGACGTGTCGGCGCGGTCGACGGCGAGCTTGAAGAGCGCGTGGTTCGACACGAGCCTGTCGATGCCGCCGCGCTCGTGCTCGAGCTGGCGCAT
This sequence comes from Ilumatobacteraceae bacterium, assembly GCA_036274875.1. Lineage (GTDB taxonomy): Bacteria > Actinomycetota > Acidimicrobiia > Acidimicrobiales > Ilumatobacteraceae > JALOLG01. The sequence continues at coordinate 747 of DASUEW010000480.1, read as the reverse complement.
CGTCTGCTTGAACGCACCTCCTTCGGCCCCGACGAGGTTCGTGACGGGCACTCGGGCGTCCGCGAACCACACCTCGCAGAAGTGGCGATTCGTGGTCATGTCGGTGATCGGGCGGACCTCGATGCCCGGTGTGACCATCGGCACCACGATCTCGCTGATGCCTTCGTGCGGCGGGCCCTCGGCCGAGGTGCGGCAGATCAGGTAGCAGTAGTCGGCGACGTCACCGAAGCTGGTCCAGATCTTCTGGCCGTTGATCACGAACTCGTCGCCATCGCGAACCGCATGGGTCTTGAGGGACGCCAGGTCGGAGCCCGCATCCGGTTCGGACATGCCGATGCACCACGTGGTGTCGCCCGACAGGATCCCGGGCAGGAACGCCTGCTGCTGATCGGGCCGTCCGTAGGCGATCAGCGTCGGGCCCATCTGGCGGTCGGCGAACCACATCGCCGCGATCGGGGCGCCGGCGGCGATCAGCTCCTCGCCGACGATCAAGCGGTCGATCGGTGGTCGCCCGCCACCACCGTGTTCGACCGGCCATGTCATGCCGATCCATCCGTGCGCGGCGAGCTCCTTGGCGAACTCCTTCGAGAAGCCGTTGATCCAGGAGTCGTTGTGGCGGCCGAAGCGAGCGACCGCATCGGTCGCCACCGCGCGGGCGTGCTCGCGCAAGGCCGCCTGCTCCGACGTCCACGAGAAGTCCATCGACCGGCGATGGTACGTGGGTCCTGCACGACACGACGAGGACGC
>DASUEW010000479.1:0-2357 GCA_036274875.1 Ilumatobacteraceae bacterium | reverse complement strand
CCCCGAAGCGCCGTTGCGGATCGAGTGCTACGACATGGCGCATCTCCAGGGCACCGACTACGTCGGGTCGATGGTCGTGCTCGAGGATGGACTTCCGAACAAGCGCGAGTACCGCCGGTTCCGGGTCAAGGACGTGCCGGGCAACGACGACTACGCGGCGATGGAGGAGGTGCTGACGCGCCGGCTGACGGCGTACCTCGCCGAGCGCGACCGTCCGATCAACGAGCGACGCGATCGCCCTGGGAAGTTCGCCTACCCGCCGCAGCTCCTGGTCGTCGACGGTGGCAAGGGGCAGCTCGGGGTCGCCAGGCGCGTCGTCGAGTCGCTCGGTCTGTCCGACGAGATCCCGGTTGCCGGCCTCGCCAAGCGTTTCGAGGAGGTGTTCGTGCCCGACCGGTCGGAGCCGGTCGAGATCCCGCGGGGGAGCGAGGCACTCTTCATGCTCCAGCGGATCCGTGACGAGGCGCACCGCTTCGCCAACACGTTCCACGTCGAGCGCCGGTCGAAGCGCATGACGGCGAGCTCGCTCGACGGGATCCCCGGCCTCGGCGAATCCCGCAAGACCAAGCTCGTCAAGGCGATGGGTGGCGTGAACGCCGTGAAACGCGCCGACCTCGCCGACCTCAAGTCGTTGCCGTTCCTCCCCGACGCTGTCGCAGAAGCGATCCATTCGAAGTTCCACGGGTGACCAGGGGTCAGGGCGTCGACACTTCGCGGTGAGGATCACCGGCCCCCAGGGCGCGCGCTACGTGACGTGGTTGGCGACCTCGGTGCGGAAGCGCTCGATCTTGGCGAGGCGTTGCTCGAGGTCGTGACCGAAGTTCCACTCGGGGACGATGAACTCGTCGAATCCGAGCTCGGCGTACTCGCCGATCGTGTCGACCAGCTCCGACGGCGTCCCGACGATCGAACGCCCGGCGGGCGCGTTCTCACGCAGTTGCGCCCGCGTGCCGGCGTCGTCCTCCAAGAACACGATGGCCTGCACGGAGCGGCGCATCGTCGCCGGGTCGCGGCCGACCGCCTCGCACGCGGTCAGGAACGAAGTGGACTTCGTCGCCGCCGTCTCGACGTCGCCCCAGGTGTTCCACTCGTCCGCGTGGCGGGCAGTGATGCGCATCATGCGCGAGCCGCTCGTGCCGACGAGCAGCGGCAGGCGAGACTGGATGGGCTTGGGTTCACACGGCGCATCGGTGATCGTGTGATACCGCCCGTCGAACGAGGTCCGTCGCTCGCCGAGCAACGACCGCACGATCTGGATCGACTCGTCGAACCGCCCGACACGATCGCCCGGCTCCTCCAGCTCGATCCCGTACGCGCGGTGCTCGTTCACTTGCCAGCCTGCTCCGAGTCCGAGGACGGCACGACCGTTCGAGATGTGATCGATCGTCGAGATCCGGTTGGCGAGCAGCGCCGGATGATGCACCGAGGTCGGCGACACCAGTGACCCGAGACGGACGTTGGTCGTGGTGGCGGCGAGCGCCGGCAGGATCGCCCAGCACTCGTGGGTGTCGCCATCGGAGACCTCGCCATCCTCGGTGTTCGGCATGTAGTGATCGGCGAACCAGATCCCATGCCATCCGCTGTCGTCGACGACGCGTGCAGTCGCCGTGATGTCGTGCCAGCTACGGCCGGGCGCCGGCCAGATCGAGAAGTCCATGGCGAGGACCATACATATGCGGCCGTATATGCGGCCGTCGAAGCGGCAGCCGCCGCCTCTGGACGACGCGATCCGGTAACGGTCTGCCCCTTAGGACTTCAGCGGGTAGGCGCTCATGCAGGGCTCCATCGGTTGCGGTAGTCGATGAGTCGGCCGACGATGAGCACGACGGTGGCGAGCTGGAGGGCGGCGTGGCGGTGCCGGATCCTTCGGTCGGTGGATCGGCGTAGCTGCCCGTAGTTGGACCACCACGTGTTGGTCGCCTCCACGACCCAGCGGAGCCCGAGTGTGAGCCGGTGCGGGGCGCCCGGCGGTGGCTTGGTGCCGCGGCGTTGGATGTCCAACTCGACGAGGCCGCGGGCGTGGAGCTGGTCGCGGATCTTGGGGTAGTCGTAGCTGCGGTCGAGCGTCAGCGTGCCGATCTCGGCGAGGAGTCCGTTGTCGGCGATGGCGTCGAGGGTGGGGTCGAGCATGACGACGTCGTTGCGGTTGGCGCCGTCGATCGACCAGCCGATCGGGATCCCGGAACGTTCCGACGCGACCGACCACTTCCAACCGAGTTTGGCCCGGTCAACAGGGCTCTTGCCGGTTCCCTCTCCACCGTAGGGGGCCTTGTGCAAGCTGCCGTCGATCGCCACGACATCGAGGTCCAGCTCGAGGATCCGGTCATAGCCAGCGCGGGCTTCGGTCTCGAGTTGGT
>DASUEW010000478.1:0-2209 GCA_036274875.1 Ilumatobacteraceae bacterium | reverse complement strand
TGCACAGGGCAGTATCTGGAACAAGGAGTAACGGAGCACCGACATGAACACGACACAACCGACCGCCCTCGACGCCGGCATCGTCATCCTCCCGCCTGGCTGACCGACGATGCTGAACGCATGCCGGCGATGACGGAACGGATGTTGGTCGTGGTCGCCCATCCCGACGACGAGAGCTTCGGGTGCGGCTCGATCCTCGCCCTCGCCGCGGCGAACGGCGTCCACACCACCGTGTGTTGCGCCACCCGCGGCGAGGCGGGCTCGGCAGACCCCGACCGCGGGAAGGCCGCTCTCGCCGCCGTGCGCGAGGGCGAGCTCCGGGCGGCCGCCGACCTGCTCGGCGTGGGCCGGGTCGTGGTGCTCGACCGGTGGAGCGGGTCTACCTCTCCTGCCTCGCTCGCTCGCTGATGCAGGAGTGGGTCGCCCACCTGCGGGCGGCCGACCCCGACAGCGAATACCTCGATCTCGGCCGACTCGGCACGCCCGACGAGCACATCACGACCGTGCTCGACAGCAGCGAGCACTACGAGTTGCGGTGGCAGGTGATCAGAGCACACGCGTCGCAGACATCGCCGTTCGAGATCATGCCACCGGACTTGCAGCGATCGTTCCTGGCCACTGACAGGTTGCGACGCATCCGTCCACCGTGGGCGGGCGGCCCGCTCGAGCGGAACCTGATCGGTGATGGCGACTCAAGCCGGGCGCGAACGTCCCGATGAGCCTGGGTGACGTTCGTTCGCCGCTGGATTCTCATCGCCGTGTTGCTCCTGGTGCCGATGGGTGTGCTGGCGCTGCTCCGCGTCATTCCAGCGATCGACAGGCGGATCTACTCAGCGGATGCCCATCTCGTGGTGGTTTCGGCAATCGCCGCGTGCGCGCTGATCGTCGCCTCGATGGCCGCTGTCGCGGCGAGCCGGGTGCCGCAGCCCGGTGTGGTATGGCTCGGTCTGGGGTGCATGGCCGTCGGGGTCTTCATGCTGGGCCACGGACTCCTCACACCAGGCGTGTTCGGCCAGCCGAAGAATCGCTGGATCGGTCGCCTCCCCTACGCGGCGATCGCATCGTTCGCGCTGTGCCTGTACATCGGCGGCCGACGCCCTGACCGAGGGATCAACCGATGGGTGTCGCATCACCCGGTGTCCACGCTGCTCGTGCCGACGGTGGCGGCGACCGTAACCGTGGCCGCACTCGTCGCCGATCCGCTCCGGTTCGGCGGCGCAGCGCCGTTCGCTCATGAGAACGCGATCCTCGCCGTCTTGTCGACACTGATCCTGATCCTCCTCGCCAGCGTGATCTGGACCCACGGACACCGTTGGCAGCTCGGTCACGACACCGTCCAGTTGGCGATCCTGCTCGCGGCAGCGATGTCGGTCGCGGCGATCTTCTCGTTCGAGCACGGACGTTTCACGCAGGTGTCCTGGTGGGATTATCACGCCTACCTCCTCGCCGGATTCGGGGCGGCCGTGTATGCCGTGGTGCTCCGACGCCACGAGCAACAGACAGTGTCCGAACTTCTGGCGACGACGTTCGACGACGATCCGTTCGCCCACATCGTGCAGGGCTACCCCGAAGCCCTGTGCACCTTGGTCCGCGCCGTCGAGATCAAGGACGCGTACACACACGGCCACAGCCAGCGAACCGCCCAACTGGCTGTCGAGCTCGGGCTCCAGATGGCGCTTCCTCCCGATCGCTTGCGGATCCTCGCCCGCGGGGCATTCCTTCATGACATCGGCAAGATCGCGATTCCTGACCACATCTTGAACAAGCCGGGTCGGCTCACGCCGGCGGAGCGCCTCGTCGTCGAGACGCACGCGCAACTCGGCTACGAGCTCGCCTCGAACGCACCATCGCTGCGCGAAGTGCTCGAGGTGATCCTCCATCACCACGAGCGGATGGACGGCCAGGGCTACCCGGGACGGCTCGTCGGCCGCGAGATCCCCTTCGAGGCGCGCGTCGTCGCCGTCGCGGACGTATGGGACGCGCTGACCTCCGACCGCCCTTACCGGTCCGGGTGGGAACCTCCCATGGCGCTCGCCCACATCGTCGACGGTCGTACCTCGCACTTCGATCCGCTCGTGGTCGATGCACTCGTCCAATGGGCAGCAGGCCGCGGCATCACAGCGGAGTTGCACGCGGGCCGCGCTGACGAGGCGTGGCGCGCCGGCGAGACCTGTCACGAGGCCGACCCAGCGCGCGAAGCCGTGGCCGT
>DASUEW010000477.1:0-3994 GCA_036274875.1 Ilumatobacteraceae bacterium | reverse complement strand
AGTTCGGGCCCCACACCGCGTCGAGCAGCTCGGTGCGCGCGCAGACCTCGGTGGGACGCCGGCACAGGTGCTCGAGGAGTGAGAACTCGATCCGAGTCGCCATCACCTCTTGGTCGTCGAGGCGGATCTCGTGGCGCCCGGTGTCGACCAGCAGTGGGCCGAAGGAGATCACCGACGTGGGAACGGGCTCCCAATCGGAACGCAGCTCGCGGGGGCGGCGCAGCAGTGCGTGGCACCTGGCGGCGATCTCGTCGGGGGTCACCGGCAACGACACCGCGTCGTCGGCGCCCGATCGCAAGACCTCGACCCGGACACGTTCGCGCCCGGCTGAGTCGATGCAGAGCATGTAGCGGTCGGACTCCCTGCGCAGGTGCTTGTACAGCGGTCGATCGTCGGAACCGTGCATGGTCGTGTCGACCACCATCACGTCGGGCGAGAACGACTCCGCCAGCATCCGCACGGCGTCGGCGTCGGTCGGAGCGCTGACGGCAAACCCCGCGGCGCGCAGACCTGCCTCGTTGGTACGCCGAAGTTTGATGTCGTCGACGGCCAACAGCACTCTGGGTGCGAACTGGGAATTCGGTTCCATCCTCTGGTCCAACCTCTGGTTCAACCTGCACGATTGCTTGTTCCCGTATCGGCACGCGGATCCACGGACTCAAGCGCTATGACGAAAATGATCTGGAACGCGTGTGGTACGCGGCGGAAAGTCAGCCAGCGTCAGCGCGTCAACGCGTTGAGCGGTTGCAACAACCGCGTTGTGTGGCATCGACCTGGTCCCCGGAACGCGTCGGTGTCGAACTTGCGTTCGACGTACGGGCGTTCGATACTGGCGGGATGGGTTTCAACAACCCGTCATGGACGTGGGCCGAGCTCGAAGCGGTGCTGTCGGGGCGCGTCGGACGCGATGGGCGCGCCGCCGGCAGCCCGTCGTGGAACGCCGGTGGTGACGGGCCGGCGTGGAGCCGCCGCCGCCAGCCGTTCGAGGCATCCGTCACGCGCGTGGCGGGCGCCGTGCCCTACGCCGAGCTCCACTGTCACTCGAACTTCTCGTTCCTCGACGGCGCGTCGCACCCCGAAGAGCTCGCCACCGAGGCCGCCCGGCTCGGCCTCGAAGCGCTCGCCGTCACCGACCACAACGGGTTCTACGGGGTGGTGCGCTTCGCCGAGGCGGCGCGCGAGGTCGGGATCCCCACCGTGTTCGGCACCGAGATCACGCTCACCCCCGGACTCGCCGATCACCAGCGGGTCGCACGCTCCGAGGCCGACACGCTGTTCCAGGTGAACACCGGCGAGCTTCCCGACTCGCACGCGCCAGACCCGGCCGGCCGCCACCTCGTGCTGCTCGCCGACGGACCAGCCGGCTACGGCCGCCTCGCCAGGACCCTGAGCCTCGGCCACCTGGCCGGCGAGAAGGGAGCACCGCAGTTCACGTTCGCAGACGTCGCGGACGGTGTGGCCGGCAGCGTGTGGGCACTCACCGGCTGCCGCAAGGGGGCGGTGCCGACGACGCTCGTCGACCACGGCCCGGCAGCCGCCCGCCGCGAGCTCGAGCGATTGGTCGAGGCGTTCGGCCGCGACCGCGTGCTGGTCGAGCTGTGGGATCACGGCGACCCGCTCGACTCGGCCCGCAACGACGCCCTCGCCGAAGTCGCCCACCGGGCCGGCGTCGAGTGCGTCGCCACCAACAACGTCCACTACGCCACGCCCTCGCAACGCAAGCTGGCCACCGCCGTGGCTGCCGTCCGGGCCCGCCGCAGCCTCGCCGAGCTCGACCCGTGGCTGCCGGCGGCCGCCGGTGCGCACCTGCGCTCGGGCGCCGAGCAGGCGCGCCGCTTCGCCCGCTACCCGGGCGTGGTCGAGCGGGCGGCCGAGGTCGGCCGGGCGGCGGCGTTCGACCTGTCGCTCGTGGCGCCCAACCTGCCGCCGTTCCCGTGCCAACCTGGCCCCGACGGTCGGCCGCTGACCGAGATGCAGTACCTCCGCCAGATCACCGAGGACGGCGGCCGTCGCCGCTACGGCGAGCGTCCGGCACCCCATGAAGACCTGTCGCTGCGTGCGAGGGCATGGCGCACGATCGACCACGAGCTCGACGTGATCGAGCACCTCGGGTTCCCCGGCTACTTCCTCGTCGTGTGGGATCTCGTCGAGTTCTGCCGGAAGTCCGACATCTTCTGCCAGGGCCGGGGCAGCGCCGCCAACTCGGCGGTCTGCTACGCGCTCGGCGTCACGGCCGCCGACGCGGTGTCGCTCGGTTTGCTGTTCGAGCGGTTCTTGTCGATGCAGCGCGACGGCCCGCCCGACATCGACATCGACATCGAGAGCGACCGCCGCGAGGAGGTGATCCAGTACGTCTACGAGCGTCACGGACGCCACCACACCGCCCAGGTCGCCAACGTGATCACTTACCGGGCGCGCTCGGCCGTGCGCGACATGGCCAAGGCGCTCGGCTACGAGGTCGGCCAGCAGGACGCCTGGTCGAAGCAGGTAGATGGTTGGGGAACCATCGCGTCGACGATCCGCGAGCAAGCCGAGTCGCGTCGTTCAGAGGCGAACACCCGGTTCGGCACGGCGGCGCCGTCAGGCGCTTCGCCGGCCGCATCAAGAAATAGCTCCATTCCAGCGTCAGTGATGGAGCTCGCCGCTGAGATCGAGGACGCGCCGCGGCACCTCGGGATCCACTCGGGCGGGATGGTGATCTGCGACCGCCCCGTGATCGAGGTCTGCCCCGTCGAGTGGGGACGGATGGAGAAGCGGTCGGTGCTGCAGTGGGACAAGGACGACTGCGCCGCGGCCGGGCTGGTGAAGTTCGACCTGCTCGGACTCGGGATGCTGTCGGCGCTGCACTACGCCGTCGACCTGATCGCCGAGCACCGCGGCTACCGGGTCGACCTGGCGACGATCCCCCAGGAGGACGACGTCTACGCGATGTTGTGCCGGGCCGACACGGTGGGCGTGTTCCAGATCGAGTCGCGCGCCCAGATGGCCACGCTGCCGCGCCTCAAGCCGCGGCGTTTCTACGACCTCGTGGTCGAGGTGGCGCTGATCCGGCCGGGCCCGATCCAGGGCGGCTCGGTGCACCCCTACATCCGCCGCCGCAACGGCCAGGAGCCGATCACCTACCTCCACCCGCTGCTCGAGAACGCGCTCGGCAAGACGCTCGGCGTGCCCCTGTTCCAGGAGCAGCTGATGCAGATGGCGATCGACGTGGCCGGCTTCACGCCCGCCGAATCGGACGAGCTGCGCCAGGCGATGGGCTCGAAGCGCTCGATGAAGCGGATGGAGCGACTGCGCGAGCGGCTCTACACCGGCATGGCCGAGCGCGGCATCACCGGCGACGTCGCCGACGAGATCTACAACAAGATGAAGGCGTTCGCGAACTACGGCTTCCCCGAGAGCCACAGCGTGTCGTTCGCCTACCTCGTGTACGCCTCGTCGTGGATCAAGTACCACGAACCGGCCGCGTTCTGCGCGGCGCTGCTCAACGCCCAGCCGATGGGCTTCTGGTCGCCGCACACGCTCGTGCGCGACGCGCGTCGCCACGGTGTGGTGGTTCGCACCCCCGACCTCAACGCCTCCCTCGCCACCGCCACCCTCGAACCAGTCGACCCCCTCGAACCCCAAAACCCCGTGTTTGTGTCACCGACATCGGCGACCTTCGCCGGTATCGGTGACACAAACAGGGAGGAGAGGGAGGAGAGGGGGGAGGTGGCGGTGCGGCTCGGGCTCGGGTCGGTGCGGGGGGTCGGGAGCGACCTCGCCGAACGGATCGAGCGCGAGCGGGTCGAGCACGGCCCGTTCGAACGTCCGGAGGATCTGGTCCGGCGGGTGCCCGAGCTCACGCTCGCCAACCTCGAGACGATGGCGACCGCCGGGGTGTTCGGCGAGTGCTTCGGCATGGATCGCCGCCAGGCGTTGTGGGCGATGGGCGCCGTCGCCCAGTCGCGGCCGGGCCGGCTGGAGGGGATGGTGACGGGCGACCGCCCGCCCACGC
>DASUEW010000476.1:0-4082 GCA_036274875.1 Ilumatobacteraceae bacterium | reverse complement strand
CCTCGCCGGGCTGGACCTCGCGTCCCACGGGCTCACCTGGCTGCAACCGCCGGTCGACTGTGCCCATCCGCTGGACGACGGGTCGGCTGCTGTGTTGTATCGATCGATCGATCGGACCGTCGAAGGTCTGGGACGCGACGGACAGCGGTGGCGTCGACTGTTCGAGCCGCTCGCCTCCCGCTTCGACGACTTGCTCGCCGATGCCACCCAGCCGGTCCTGCGGGTCCCCCGACATCCGCTGCTGATGGCACGTTTCGGCGCCGCGGCGTTCCTCCCTGCCACCACCCTGGCCCGGGTGTGGAGGGAGGACGAGACCAGGGCGCTCTGGGCCGGCCTGGCCGCACATACCTTCTCTCGCCTCGACCGTCCGCTGACCAGCGCGGTCGGGTTGATGCTGCTCGTCGCCGGGCACGCCAAGGGGTGGGTCGTCGCCGAAGGCGGCTCCCAGGCGATCGCCGACGCGCTGGCTGCCGACATCGAGGCGCACGGCGGGATCATCGAGACGGGCCAGCGCGTGACCGCGGCCGGCGACCTCCCGCCGAGCGACGTGCTGATGCTGGACGTCTCGCCGTCGATCGCCGCCGAAATCCTCGGTGATCGGTTGCCAACCCGGGTCGCCCGCTCCTACCGCCGCTTCCGTCACGGTGCCGGGGCGTTCAAGGTCGACTTCGCCGTCGAGGACGGCGTCCCGTGGACCGCTCCCGCGGTGCGCCAGGCCGGCACGGTCCACCTCGGCGGTGATCTCGACGAGGTCGTCACCAACGAGGAAGCGGTGCATCGGGGGGCCATGCCCGACCGGCCCTTCGTGCTCGTCGGCCAGCAGTATCTCGCCGACCCGACTCGCTCGGTCGGCAACATCCACCCGGTGTGGACGTACGCGCACGTCCCCCGCGCCTACACCGGCGACGCGACCGACAGCATCATCGCCCAGATCGAGCGATTCGCCCCCGGCTTCCGGGAGCGGATCATCGGCACGGCGGTGCGCTCGACCACGGAGATGGCGGTGTACAACGCCAACTACGTCGGTGGCGACATCATCGGCGGAGCGGCCTCGCCGGCACAGCTGTTGTTCAGGCCGCGATTCGCGATCGACCCGTACTCCACCGGCATCCCCGGTACGTACTTGTGCTCCGCGTCGACGCCACCCGGGGCGGGAGCCCACGGAATGTGTGGCGCCAACGCCGCCGCTCGCGCCCTTGCAGAGTTGCGCGCCCCAGTCGAGTAACTCTTCGCGTACGCATGCGGTCGGTCGGCGTACCCATGCGGTCGGTCGCGGCGACGCGGCTCGACTATCCGGCGTGGAGGCGGACCGGCAGTTGCTTGATGCCGTGGATGAAGGCGGAGCGCAGCTTGGTGACCTCGCCGATGAGCTCGACGCGTGTGACCCGTGCGATCAACTCCTCGAACACGATGCGCATCTCCATCTTCGCCAGGTTGAACCCGAGGCAGTGGTGCGGCCCGCCACCACCGAACGTGAGGTGCGGGTTCGGATGGCGGGTGACGTCGAAGCGGAACGGGTCGGCGAACACCTTCTCGTCGCGGTTGGCGGACGCGTAGAGCATCACCACCGCATCGCCCTCGTGGATCTGCGTGCCGTGCAGAACCGTGTCGCAGGTGGCCGTACGAAGGAAGTTGTTCACCGGGGTGCCCCAACGCAGCATCTCCTCCACGCCCGACGCGACCATTGAGGGGTCCGACTTGAGCGCGTCGAATGCGTCCGGGTGCTCGATCAGGGCGAGCAGACCGTGGCTGATGCCGTTGCGAGTCGTCTCGTTGCCGGCGACCGCGAGCAGCAACACGAACAGATCGAACTCGTGCTCGCTCAGTTCGTCGTCGCCTTCGGCCGAGATGAGCGTCGTCACCAGGTCGTCGCGCGGTTCGATGCGCCGTAGGGCGGCCATCTCGTTGGCGTACATGTACAACTCGGCGGCCGCCGCGGTCGCATCGTCGACGCCACCGGTGTAGTCGGGGTCGGTGGCGCCGATCATCCGGTTCGACCAGTCGAACACCTTGCGGCGGTCCTCGTAGGGGATACCAAGCAGCTCGGCGATGGCAACCAGCGGCAGCTCGCTCGACACCGCATCGACGAACTCGACGTCGCCGGCTGCGACCGCGTCGTCGATCAGCCGCGCGGCCACCTCGTGGAAGTGTTCCTCCATCTGCCTCATCACCTTCGGCGTGAACCCGCGGCTGACGAGGTTGCGCAATCGAGTGTGCTCGGGCGGGTCGGTGTCGATCATCATCCGCGCGATCTCGAGGTCGGGCCGATCCTGGTTGACGAGGGCACCTTTGCGTGCCGAGGAGTAGGTCTGGAACCGGCGGCTCACCTCCACCACGTCGGCATGGCGCGAGATGGCCCAGAACCACGGCGGAGAACCGGGGTCGATGCCGCGGTGCTTCACGATCGGCGCCTCGCGCCGCATCAGCTGGTAGAGGTCGTGGGGAGGGCCGCTGCGATACGCCTCGTTGCTGATCGCGTCGAGGGTTTCGTAGGCCAGCAGTGGGTTCATGGTTGGGCTCCCAGGATGAGGCCGCTGGTGGGCACGCCCGTGCCAGCGGTGACGAGTACATGTTCGACGTTGTCGACCGGGTTCACGCTGGTGTTCCTGATCTGGCGGACGGCTTCGGCGATGCCGTTCATCCCGTGGATGTAGGCCTCGCCGAGCTGGCCACCGTGGGTGTTGAGCGGCAGCGCGCCACCCAACTCGATCCGGCCGTCCTTGACGAAGTCCTTCGCCTCCCCGCGTCCGCAGAAGCCGAACTCCTCCAGCTGCATCAGGACGTACGGGGTGAAGTGGTCGTACAGGACCGCGGTCTGGATGTCGGCCGGGCCGAGGCCCGACGAAGCCCACAGCTCGTCAGCGACCACCTTCATCTCGGGGAGCTGCGCGATGTCGTCGCGGTAGTAGCTCGTCATGGTCCACTGATCGTCGGCGGCTCCCTGCGCGCCGGCGATGACGAATGCCGGCGTGTTCGGCAGGTCACGCGCCCGCTCCGCCGACACGATGACCAACGCCTGGGCGCCATCGCTCTCCTGGCAGCAGTCCAGGAGATGCAGCGGCTCGACGATCCACCGGCTGGCCTGGTGGTCGGCGAGTGTGATCGGCTGTTCGTAGAACCACGCCGCAGGGTTGGTGGCGGCGTGCCGGCGATCGGCCACTGCGACGCAGCCGAAGTCCTCGCTCGTCGCGCCGTACTCGTGCATGTAGCGGCGCGCCGTCATCGCCACCCAGCTCGCCGGTGTGAGCAGGCCGAACGGTGACGTCCACGAGAACTGGGCGCGCTCGGCGGTGGCCGCGGTGGGGATGTCGTGCACACCACTGCCGAAGCGGCGCCCGCTGCGCTCGTTGAACGCCCGGTAGCACACGACGGCATCGGCTACGCCCGTGGCAACGGCCATCGCTGCCATGACCACGGTGGCACATGCCGCGCCGCCGCCGTAGTGGACGCGGCTGAAATGGCGCAGCGACCCGATCCCGACGTTGCGGGCGATCTCGATGTCGGGGTTGTTGTCGGCGGAGTAGGTGACCATGCCGTCGACGTCGGCTGGCGTCAGCCCTGCATCTCGAATGGCGGCGCGCACGGCCTCGCAGGCCAGGCTCATCTCGCTGCGCCCGGAGTCCTTGGAGAACTCGGTGGCGCCGATGCCCACGATCGCAGCCTTGCCGCCGAGGCGGTTGCTCATGGCAGGACGACCTCGACGGTGGCGTTCACATGATCGCCGAGGCTGTTGGCACCCCGCACGGCTACTACCGCGACACGACCGTCGGGCCGCACCTCGGCGACCTCTCCGGTGAGCGTCATCGTGTCGCCCGGATAGTTGGGGACACCGAGGCGCACCTTCACCGATCGGATGATGGAGTCGGGCCCGGACCAATCCGTGACGAAGCGTCCCACGAATCCGTTGGTCGTGAGGATGTTCATGATGATGTCCTTCGAACCGCGCTCACGTGCCAGATCGGGATCGTGGTGCACCTCCTGATAGTCGCGGGACGCGACCGCCGTGGCGACGATGAGCGTGCGTGTCAACGCGACGGTGAGCGTCGGCAACTGCTCGCCCACGACGACGTCGACGAACGCCC
>DASUEW010000475.1:0-4885 GCA_036274875.1 Ilumatobacteraceae bacterium | reverse complement strand
ATCACCGAGACCGGTCGCGCGCTCCGCGCGGCTGGGTTGCGAATCATCGACACGATCCTCACCAGCTGGACCGAGGCGATCGCCAACCCGATCAGTCACGCCGATCCCGACAAGCGGCACGCGATGGGTCAGCTGATGATGTTGCTCAACGGCGCGCTCGAAGCACGCGGCAAGGTGCTCGTCAAGCTCAACGTCTCGGCCGACCAGTACGAGGCCGTGCTGTCGGTGCTGCCGGCGGCGAAGTCGCCGACCGTCGCCCATCTCGCCAACGGCGGCTACGCGATCGAGAGCGTCGTCGAGAAGGCGATGATCAACCGGATCATCCCGGCCCTGCGTGACGCGGGCGCGACCGACCTGCTCGAGATCCCGATCAGCAAGATCATCCATTGATGTGCACGTGATGAGGCCTGTCGGGATGCGCTACGGGTCCGTCACCGAGTTCGACGAGTCGCGAGGGCTCGGCGAGATCACCGATGAGACCGGCACCGCGTTCGCGTTCCACTCTGTCGAGATCGCCGACGGCACGCGGTCGATCGCGATCGGCACGCCCGTCCGGTTCGACATCGCCGCCAGGTTCGGGCGTTATGAGGCGGCAAGGATCGTGCCGTGGACGACCGCGAGCGACGCATCGTCGACGTGATCCTCGCCCTCGGCCCCGGCGAGGTGACCACGTACGGCGACGTCGCCGATGTCGCCGGCTACCCGAAGCGGGCGCGCCTCGTGGGGCGGATCCTCGCGACGACGCCGCTCGACATCCCGTGGTGGCGGGTCGTCAACGTCACCGGACGGCTGGTGCCGGGCCATGAGCGCGAGCAAGCGCAGCTGTTACGTGCCGAAGGCGTCGTCGTTCGAGGTGGTCACGTGCGATCGGCGCCGATCGGTCGGTTCACTCGTCGGCCGGACGGGGCTGCGCGACGGCGCCCTTGACCTGCACGAATGCCAAGCGGATGTTGGCAAGCGCATCGCGCATCGTCGGCGCATCGTCGCCGAGGCGTTCGCCGAGGCCTTCGACGAGGCACGCCACAGCGTCGATGGCCAGCGCGGATCCCCGCAGATCCGGAGGATCGGCGGCCAGATGGATCGCGGCCAGCTCGTACAGGCCCATCACATGGTTGGTGACCACGACCTCGACCGGCAGCGCGGCCAATCGTGCCTGCGCCTCGCGTAGTGCCTGCTGGGCCGCGTCGACGGTCGACGTGACGTCGTCCGTGCCGTCGTCGGTGCCGTCGTCGGTGCGTGGCAGGTCGCCGGAGGTTTCGTCTCCCACGTGCGCTACCCTACCGACGACAACTGAGGCGAAGTGGGGGAGACCCCCACCCGACCACACCGACGGGCAGAGCCCGACAGACAAGTGCGATCGGGTCAATGCTCATGATCGCGACGGTGCGCCGTCCGACGACCGGTGCGTGAGCGCTGGCCGGCGGATCCGTTCCCGTCTCCGGTCGTGCTCCGCATGGACTTCGCGTCGAGCACCGCAACCGGACTGGGAGGCCAACCCATTGCACAGGAGTGATCAGCCATAGCACCGCCGAAGAGCGAACAGCACCGTGTCAACGATCGGATACGGGCCCGTGAGGTCCGTCTGATCGGTCCCGACGGCAATCAGCTCGGCATCAAGCCCGTGCCCGAAGCGCTGAAGATGGCGCGAGGTCTCGATCTCGACCTGGTCGAGGTGGCGCCGATGGCGAACCCGCCCGTCTGTCGGATCATGGACTACGGCAAGTTCCGGTACGAGGAGGCCCAAAAGGCCAAGGAGGCCCGGAAGAAGTCGTCCAACGTCACGGTGAAGGAGGTGAAGTTCCGTCCCAAGATCGGCAAGGGTGACTTCGACACCAAGGTGCGCCACCTCATCGGGTTCATCGAGGAGGGCCACAAGGTCAAGGTCACGTTGCAGTTCAGGGGTCGCGAGATGGCCCACCCCGAGCTCGGCTCCCGGATCCTCGACGGTGTGATCAGCGCTGTCGGGCCGATGGCAAAGGTCGAGAACGAGGCCCGGCTCGAAGGCAGGAACATGTCGATGGTGCTGGCGCCGGACAAGAAGGCGCAAGAGGCGATGAAGAAGGCGGCCGAGGAAGCGGCCGCCGAGCGAGCAGCCGAGGAGTCGGCGGCGACCGAGATGGCGCCGAGCGAGTCGACGCCATCACAACTGGCAGAGGCAGAAGTGACAGCTACTGAAGTGACGGATACAGAGATCGCAGCGACAGAGATCGCGACAACAGAGTTGACACCGGATGTGATCGCCGCAAGCGATGGTGGGCAAACCCCCGAGATGGCAGCGGTTGCGGTGACCGCGAGTGACGGCGACGCAGGATCAGGAGAAGCACATGCCGAAGATGAAGACGAGTAGAACCGCGGCGAAGCGGTTCAAGAAGACTGGATCCGGCAAGCTTCGGCGCCAGCAGGCGATGCGCCAGCACCTGTTCGAGAAGAAGCCCTCGACCCGGACCCGGCGCCTTGCCGGCGATGTCGACGTCCATCCCGCCGACGTGAAGAACATCAAGCGCCTCCTCGGCGAGCGCTGACCGCGTCCCCCAGTCGTTCTGTACGTGCAGAGTTGTAGAGAGAGGTATTGAGATGGCTCGCGTCAAGCGCGGCGTGGCGGCCAAGAAGCGCCACAAGAAGGTTCTCGAGCAGGCCAAGGGCTACTACGGGAACAAGAGCAGGTCGTTCCGGGCCGCCAACGAGCAGTTGCTGCACAGCGGCCAGTACGCGTTTCGCGATCGGCGGGCGAAGAAGGGCGAGTTCCGTCGTCTCTGGATTCAGCGCATCAACGCCGCCTGCCGTCTGAACGACATGAGCTACAGCCGGTTCATCGCCGGATTGAACGCGGCCGGCATCGAAGTCGACCGCAAGATCCTCGCCGATCTGGCCGTCACCGACGCGGCAGCGTTCGCGTCACTGGTGGCGTCGGCGAAGGCAGCGCTCTGAGCGAACCGCTGGCGTTCGGCAACGCCAAGGTCCAACGGCTGCGGCGCCTGCTCGGGCGCCGCAGTTCGCGTTCCGACGACGGAGCGTTCGTCGTCGAGGGCCGCCAACTCGTCGGCGAGGCAGTCGACGCGGG
This sequence comes from Ilumatobacteraceae bacterium, assembly GCA_036274875.1. Classification (GTDB taxonomy): domain Bacteria; phylum Actinomycetota; class Acidimicrobiia; order Acidimicrobiales; family Ilumatobacteraceae; genus JALOLG01. The sequence goes on along the minus strand of DASUEW010000475.1, from coordinate 1,824 downwards.
TTGGGAGGTCGAGGCCGAGTTCGTCACGGCCGGAACGGCTCCTGTCACCAACGGGGACGTATTCGTGCTGGCGGCCGGTGTGATCGAGCGTGTCGCGTCGACCGAGTCGCCCCAACCGATCCTCGCCGTCGTGCGCATCCCGAACGCGGCGCTCGATCTGGCGACGGCCGACTTCGTCCTCGTCGCCGACCGGGTCGCCGACCCCGGCAACCTGGGGACGATCCTGCGGTCGGCCGAGGCCGCGGGTCTCGACGGGGTCGTGCTGACCGCCGGCTCGGTCGATCCGTTCAACCCCAAGGTCGTGCGCGCGTCGGCCGGCGCGCTGTTCCGAGTGCCAGTGCTCGACGCCAACCTCGAGTCGGTGCACGCGGCAGGACTGCGGATCATCGGCACGTCGTCGCACCGCGGGAGCGCGCACACCGACGCCGACCTGACCGGCCGGATCGCGCTCGTCGTCGGCAACGAGGCCCGCGGCCTGCCCGACGACGCCGACGTCGACGAGTGGGTGACGATCCGTCACCACGGCCGCGCCGAGAGCCTCAACGTGGCGATGGCCGCGACCGTTCTGTGCTTCGAGGCGTCACGCCAGCGGAGCTCGCTCGACGACGTCGACACCGCGACCCGGTTGACCCCATGAACTGGTTGGTCGCGGTGGCAACAGCCGCGTATCCTTGAACTCGATGCGTGTTCAGCGATTTCGGTGCCCCGGACAGACCGGGGAGCGGTGACGCCGACGATCGGTCAGCGCGCCAACACCTGAGTCCGTCCGGGGAGATCCGGTCCCGCCCGTTCGTCGCCTCGAAAGGACTCCAGTGATCGACGACATCCGTTCAGCACGCGAGGCCGCCCTCGCCCAGATCGCCGCCGCCGGCGATGTCGACGCGATCACCGCGCTCGCCGCCAGCCTGCTCGGAAAGCGTGGCCAGCTCGCCCAGTTGAAGACCAAGCTCGGCGCGCTGGCGACGGTCGACGAGAAGCGCGCCGCCGGTCAGGCCGTCAACGAGGCCTTGGAGGCGGTCGACGGTGCGATCGACGCTCGACGGGCCGAGCTCGCCGGTGCCGCGATGGCGGCGCGTGTCGAGTCCGAGCGGCTCGATCTGACCGAGTACGCCGGCAAGCCGCGAAGAGGACACGCGCACGTGGTGACGCAGGCGTGGGAGCGACTCGAGGACGTGTTCATCGGGTTGGGCTTCCAGATCGCCGAAGGGCCGGAGGTCGAGACGGATTGGCACAACTTCGAAGCGCTGAACATGGGACTCGATCACCCGGCTCGCGGTGAGTTCGACACGTTGTTCGTGGATCACGTGACGCCCGATGGTCACGCGGGAACGACCGTGCTGCGCACGCACACGTCGCCGGTGCAGATCCGCACCATGCTGTCGACGGCACCGCCGATCTACATCGTCGCCCCGGGGCGCGTGTTCCGTCGCGACACGCCCGACGCCACGCACATGCCGGTGTTCCACCAGATCGAGGGACTGGTCGTCGACCGCGACATCACACTTGCCGACCTGGCGGGCACGATCGAGGCGTTCACGAAAGCGTTCTTCGGTGGCGACTTCACGTCGCGGCTGCGGCCGTCGTACTTCCCGTTCACCGAACCGTCGGCCGAGTTCGACATCCGCACACCGGCGGGCGACTGGCTCGAGCTCGGCGGGTGCGGCATGGTGCACCCCAACGTGCTGGCGGCCGGCGGCCTCGATCCCGAGGTCTGGAGCGGTTTCGCGTTCGGCTTTGGCATCGACCGGATGGCGAAGGAGCGTCATGCCGTCGGCGACCTCCGTGAGATGTTCACGAACGACATCCGCTTCCTGGAGCAGTTCT
>DASUEW010000474.1:0-4205 GCA_036274875.1 Ilumatobacteraceae bacterium | reverse complement strand
GGCTCGCCAGGCGGTCTCGCTGTCCAAGGGACGCCCGCGGGCGGCCGTCCAGGCGGCGGCCGAGTCGGTCGCCGAGCGGCTGGCGTCGATGGTGCAGCCGTTCGCCGAGTCGGTGTTCGCCCGACACCGCGAGGCTGGCCGACCGCTCGTGCTCGCCACGACGACGCCGTACGACCTCGTCAAGCCGTTCGCCGACCGGATCGGGCTCGACGATGTGGTTGCGACCCGCTGGACCGTCAACGCCGACGGCACGTACGACGGCACGCTCGCCGGACCGTTCGTGTGGTCGACCGGCAAGCTGGCCGCCGTCCGCGAGTGGGCGGAGCAGAACGACGTCGACCTCGACGAGAGCTACGCCTACTCCGACAGCGCGTACGACGCTCCACTGCTCTCGGCGGTCGGGTTCCCGATCGTCGTCAACCCGGACCCGCGGATGTCGGTGATCGCAGCCGCTCGCCGGTGGCCGGTGCTCAACCTCGACGTGTCGCCGGGCGTGGTCAAGATCCCGTTCATCGGGCTCGAGCTGCAGCGCCTGGCGATGCAGTTCACACGGCCGGCGTTCGTGCCCTACGCCCGCTTCGAGTTCGAGAGCATCGACAACGTGCCGGCGACAGGAGCGGCGATCCTCGTCGCCAACCATCGCTCGTACTTCGACACGGTGGCGATCTCGATGCTGGTCGCCAAGACGGGTCGCACCGTACGATTCCTCGGCAAGAAGGAAGTGTTCGACGCGCCGGTCGTCGGGCAGTTGGCGGCGGCGATGGGCGGCATCCGGGTCGATCGCGGCACCGGATCGGACGAGCCGCTCAAGGCGGCTTCAGACGCGCTGATGGGTGGTGAGATGGTGACGCTGATGCCCCAGGGCACGATCCCGCGGGGTCCGGCGTTCTTCGACACCGAGCTCAAGGGTCGCTGGGGTGCGGCTCGCCTCGCCAAGCTGACCGGCGCGCCCGTGATCCCGGTCGGGCTGTGGGGGACCGAGAAGGTGTGGCCGCGATCGTCCCGGATCCCGAACGTTCTCAACCTCACCGATCCGCCGGTCGTGCGGATCAGCGTGGGCGAGCCGGTGGACCTGAAGTACAGGTCGCTCGACGCCGACACGAAGCGGATCATGACCGCGATTCGCCGCCAACTGCCGCCGGAGGCCTCCGTCGCCCACACGCCGACGGACGAGGAGCTGCGCTTGACCTATCCGCCCGGATACAAGGGTGATCCCGACCTCGAGGTCGAGCGCCGGCCGGGGACCGATTGAACACGCTGCGTAGTGAGTTCAAGATCTCGTCCAGAAATCACTTCCGGCACCGCCAGCGCCGTACTGTGGCAACCGCGTCACGCGATGTGACGTTAGACCAGGCATCTTGCGGGTATTCCCCCGGCCAGAGCCGGTTGAACTCGTTAGAATGAAGGCGTTATGGGGGCAACGGTCCAAACCACGGAGCACGGCGAGGGACGGCATCCGCTCGCGCTCTGGTGGCGAAGCCGATACGGGCTCCAATTGCTCCTCGAGGCCGGTCTCGTCGGCGGCCTGCTGCTCACCTACATGCGTGTGCGCCAGTTCACCCGCGGCGACCTTCGAGGAGCGTTCCAGAACACCCGCGAGGTCATCCAGTTCGAGCGTTGGATCGGTCTCCCGTTCGAGGACGACCTCCAGCGGGCCCTGCTCAACCATCCCGAGCTGGTGCGGTTCCTGAACCACTACTACCTGTGGTTCCACTTCCCGGTCGCGATCGGCCTGCTGGCGTGGCTGTACTGGCGCCACAACCACCACTACTTCTACATCCGGCGCCTGATGGCGGTGGTCACGTTCGTCGCCCTCGTCATCCACGTGGCATACCCGTTGGCGCCCCCGCGCATGATGCCCGGATTCGTCGACACGATGTTCCGTTACGGCCCTTCGATCTACACCCGCAACACCCTCGAAGGCGCGGCCAACCAGATCGCGGCGATGCCGTCGTTGCACTTCGGATGGGCCGTCATCGCAGCCATGGCGGTGATCCAGGTCAACCGCTCACGCTGGCGCTACGTCGCCGTGCTGCACCCGTTCCTCATGGGGACCGCGATCGTCGCCACCGCCAACCACTGGTGGGTCGACGCCGCCGCGGCCGGACTCATCATCTTCTTCTGCTGGGCGGCGGCGAAACTGGTGTCGCGTCTGCTCGCCGCGCGCGAGCACGACTGGGACGAGAGCGCATACACGCCCGTCTCGGCGCAGCCTTCGTCGACCAACGTCAGGTGCTGAACGCACCGCCGTCGAATCGATCGACGGTGGCGAACGTCGCGACCTCCGCCCGACGCAGCTGCGTCGGCTGGTGCTCGGGCCGGCCGAGGAAGATCGTCGCCGCCACCGCGTGACCGGGCGGCAGGCCGAGGAATGCCACCGCGGCCGGTTCGACGCGTGAGAGGAACGTCGTCATGACGCCGCCGAACCCGCGGGCACGCGCCGCCAGTAACACGCTCCAGCAGAACGGGTACACGGAGGCGCCACCCGTGATCGGCGGTCGTTGGAGCTGTCCGTCCATCAACGCGATCCGTTCCAGATCGGCCGCGACGGCCAGCACCACCGGGATGTGCTCGATCTGATCCAGCAGTTCGTTCGGCTGCCCGGCGGTGATCGTGTCGGGCGGCTCGAACGCAACCGGGTTGAACGGCGTCTGTCCGGTCGCCGCGGCCGCGAGGTACTCGTCCCAGACGGGCCGCATCAGCGCCGCCAATTGACGTCGCAGGAGCTGATCCTCGACGACCGCGACCCGCCACGGCTGGCGGTTGCCGCCGCTCGGCGCGAACCGGGCGTCGTCGAGGATCGCACCGATGGTCGCCCGGTCGACTGGCTCCGCGGTGAACCGTCGCGCGGCACCGGTGGTGCGAAGGGCGGAGATGAGATCCATTGCCCGTCGTCCCGGCCCGGCCGATCGCTACTCGCCCGCCGCCACTTTGCGGCGAACGATGTTGAGCGCCGATCCCGACCTGAACCACTCGACCTGCTCGTCGCTGAACGTGTGGCTGCACTCGAAGTCGATGATCTCGCCATCGGGCTTGACGATCTGGCAATGCACCAGTCGCCCGGGCACGGGCGGCAGGTCGAGCACGTTGATGCGGTCGTCCTCGCCGATCACGTCGTACGTCGCCGGATCGACGAACGTCAATGGCAGAAGCCCCTGTTTCTTGGCGTTGGTCTCGTGGATCCGGGCGAACGATCGGGCGAAGATCACGCGCCCGTTTCGGTAGCGGGGCTCCATCGCGGCGTGCTCGCGCGACGATCCCTCGCCGTAGTTGCGATCGCCGACCGCGCACCACGCCACACCGGCTTCGCTGTAGTGCTTGGCGATCTCGGGAAACGTGCGCGTGGTTCCGTCGATCTGGTCCTTGCCCTCGCCGGCGGTGCCCGTGAACGCGTTGACGACACCGAGGAACAAGTTGCCAGAGATGTTCTCGAGGTGGCCGCGGTACTTGAGCCACGGGCCGGCGGCGGAGATGTGGTCGGTGGTGCACTTGCCCTGCGCCTTCATGAGCAAGGGGAGGCCGAGGTAGTCGTTGCCGTCCCACGCCGGGAACGGCTCGAGCAGTTGGAGGCGGTCGCTGGTCGGGCTGACCACGACCTCCACGTCGCTGCCGTCGGGCGGCGGTGGGGTGTACGTGTTGTCGCCCGGGTCGTATCCGCGGCTCGGCAGCACCTCGCCGACCGGGGGCTCGAGCATCACCTCGGTGCCGTCGTCGGCGATGATCGGTTGGGTCATCGGGTCGAAGTCGAGCGTGCCCGCGAGCGCGAGCGCGATCACTGTGTCGGGTGACGTGACGAACGCGAGCGTTGTCGCCGAACCGTCGTTGCGCTTCGGGAAGTTCCGGTTGTACGAGTTGACGATCGTGTTGGGACGTCCCGTGATGCTCGCCGGGCGTGACCACTGGCCGATGCACGGCCCGCAGGCGTTGGCGAGCACGGTGGCGCCGATCGCCTCGAGATCGGCCAACAGCCCGTCACGCTCGATGGTCGCCCGGATCTGCTCCGAGCCCGGCGTGACGAGCAGTTCCACCTTCGATGTGAGACCGTGCGCCGATGCCTGGCGGGCGATCGACGCGGCCCGCGTGATGTCCTCGTACGACGAGTTGGTGCACGAACCGACGAGCGCCGACGAGATCTCGAGCGGCCAGTCGTTCGCGCGCGCCGCATCGCCGACGTCGCGACCGACGCGGTGGGCGCGGTCGGGGGA